>JAGPKD010000089.1 GCA_018054125.1 Candidatus Oleihabitans oleiphilus
ATTTTGCAAAGAAATACCGGTACCTGGAATAACTATTCCAGAACCAAAACCAGTATAATTACTCTGAATATAAGATACCATATTGCCTTGACTATCGGCAGTTGCCAGATAAACAGTATCACTACCGACTGGTTTTATAGGATACGGGTCAATAGCTTTATCGGTAATTAATTTTTTTCGCTGAAAAGCGTATTTTGTGGAAAGTAAATCTTCAATTTTTACCGACAACTCTGAAGAATCTGTGATATAATTTCTTCCATCTATAAAGGCCAACTTAATTGCCTCAATCTGACAGTGAAAGGTATCCGGTTCTTCTCTGCTCGTAAAGTTAAACTCCTTTAATATATTTAAAGCCATTTGAGCAACCAGTCCCTGGCTATTGGGTGGCATCTCCCAAACTTGGTATCCTCTATAACCAATACTAACCGGATTGACCCATTCAGGAACAAAAAAAGCCAAATCCTCTTTACGCAGATAGCCATTATATTTTTGGGAAAAAGCATCAATCTTCTCGGCAATCTCTCCTCGATAAAAGGATTCTGCCTCACTATCGGCAATCTTTTGTAGTGTCTCAGCCTGCTCTGGCAATCGCCACATTTCACCCGGTTCAGGAGTGTGATTCCCTGGGGCAAAGGTCTTCAACCAATATTGAAATACCTCCTCATCCTTACCACAATTCGAGTATATTTGATAAGCCTTTTTCCATAAAGAACTGACTAAAGAGGAAACAGGAAATCCATGTTGAGCATATTCTATGGCCGGAGAGAGGACTTTTGGAAAAGGAAGGCAACCAAATTTTCTGGATAATTCTATCCAGGCTGCCGGAGCTCCCGGAACAGTAACTGGTATCCAACCAAAATTAGGAATTTCTTGATAGCCTTCTTTTCTTAATAGCTCAGCTGAGATAGCCTTCGGGGCAGGGCCGCTGGCATTCAAACCATAAAGTTGGTCTTTATTCCAGATCAGAGCAAAGGCATCTCCACCAATTCCATTAGAGGTGGGCTCTACCACAGTCAGGCAGGCTGCGGTGGCAACTGCTGCATCAATAGCATTACCACCTTCTCTTAGTATTGCCAAACCAGCTTGAGCAGCTAATGATTGAGAGGTAGCTACCATTCCATTTTTAGCAAAGACAACTCTTCTCTGAGAAGAATAGGGATAATACTGATGGTCAAACAATTCCATTAAGTCCCTCCTTTACCAATTACCATTTACCATTTACCTACTCAATTTATTAATCTTTTAATAAGTTATATACTAGTAAACAACACACCAACCTAGTAGGTGGCTTTAAGAAAAGAATCCCCCCAAATAATAGTGTTTCTAGTTCAGTACTTCAAGTAAAAAATATTTTGATAGCATACATCTAATCTTTATATTAAAATTATTTTATTTAACCATTACCATCTTCTTGGAAAATGATTTTTTATGGTTAAATAAATTAGAATAATCCCCATAGGTGGGCAGACTTGGCCAAAATAGTAATTATCAGGAAAATTCTAATCCATTTATCCCCCTTGCTAACTGCAAAATTACTTCCCGCATAAGCTCCAATGGCATTACCAATAGCTAATGTAGAACCGAGTAAAAAATTAATTTTCCCATTTATAATAAATACCAAAAGTGAGGAAATAGTGTATATTAAAATAATGAAAACTTTTAAACTATTTACCTTTACCAGTGACATACCAGTAATTAGAGTAAGTGCCACTATAATAATAAAACCTACCCCTGCTTGCATGAATCCACCATAAAAACCAATACCCAAAAAGGCTAATATGGCAATGATAAGACGAATAATACTCCAATTCTCACTATCAATTTCTTTAATAAACCTTTTCTCCGGGCGTGTCAATATGATAATTAAAACAATAATCATTACCACTCCCAGGATTTTCTCAAACAATTCCCCCGAAATGGTTATAGCTACCCTCGCTCCAAAAATCGATCCTAAAATAGCTGGTATCCCTAAAAGTAAACCCATCTTAGGATAAAAAAATCCTTTCCTACGAAAATTGATAACTCCAACAATATTTTGAATAAAAATAGCAATGCGGTTTGTGCCATTAGCTTCTGCGGCTGGCAAACCTAAAAAAATTAGCATGGGCATGGTAAGTAGTGAGCCACCGCCCCCTAAAGTATTAAGGAAGCCAGCTATCATTCCGGTAATCAAAATAAGACCTATGTGTAATAAATTCATGCCATTCTCCTAAAATTGAACTATATTTTTATTTGAGTTCCCACATTACAGAAAAAGAAACGTTTCCCGAATTCATAATATAAACGCATAGCAGTTTCTAATCCCGTACAATGAGAGGTTCCTATTCTTTCTATATCAAATTTTTTTAAGGCTTCAATAGTCCTGGTTTTAGCATCCTCGTTTACCGGACCAAGATGAGTTCCTCCTAAAATAGTATGAATATGCCTTTGACCGGTTTTCTCAAGAGCATAATTAATAATATTTATAATCCCGGAGTGCGAACAACCTAAAATAATAACCAATCCTTTAGTAGTACTGGCAATCAGGGTTTGGTCATCTATCACCAGATCCTGTTTGTAGCCACTTTCACTTTTAAGCAATAGTTTAGTATCTCCGATCTCAAATGGGGTCTTGCGAGGAATTTCTCCGCTCAACATTAAGCCCGGCACAATTTCTGTCCAATCGGTATTAAATATAAATTCTGCTCCCCTACCCTCTAATACTTCACGACGAAAGGGAATGCCAATATTTTTTTCTACATCCTCATAAACCTTATAACTATTTTTAAAGAGTTCTGGATGGGAATAAACTTTTACTTTCCCGGTATATTCCAGGACTGGCAGAAGTCCCCCGGTATGATCATGGTGATGATGGCTTATGATAATACCCTTAATACTGGATAAATCCTTACTAAAATATTGAGCGTTATTAATAATAGTCTTTCCCTGCCCCGTATCAAAAAGAAAATTCCCATATTCTGTTTCAATATAGACCGCCCAGCCATGTTCGGCCAGCGCTCCCTCGTTAAAAAATACACAATTTTCACAAAGAACCGTTGCTATTAATTTTTCCATCTTTATCTCCTTATTATTCTGTTTTATGGCACAACATAATTTAACAAAAATTATTTATATACTAATCTGTTTCTACGCTTTTGTCTATGTTTTATTAATCTTTTGAAACTTAATAAGAAATTAATTTAGAAAAATTATGCCAAAACCTCTGGCTTTTAACTATTCATTTTATTAATTTATGATATAATCTTAAATACTTACTTGAAATTTCTGTTATTACCATAATCTTGCAGTATCAGAATTTCAAAAAAATTTCGATAGTATTAAAATAAAAAAGGATAAGCTCTCAAAGATAAGATATTCAAATTCTTAATACCTATTGAGTTTAAAATAAGGAATTTATTTGTTATAAAAGATTTTGAAAGACAAAATAGAATATGCTCATCATCATATTCCTCTCCCTTAGAAGGGAGAGGTAAGGTGAGGGTGATAAATATTACCTTAAGGTTAATTAGGGGTTCTCAAGGAGAATCCTTCCCTTGAATATAGGAATTTAGGTTTGTTTTAAGAAATGAAAATTGTTGACCTGAGTCATTTAATAGGTAATGATATGCCAGTATATTCAGAGAGCGAATCACCAGAATTACAGCCTACTTGCGCTCTGGGTGAAGATGGTTACCGAGAAACCAAAATTACTTTATATTCTCATACTGGTACCCATATCGATGCCCCAGGCCATATGATAAACAATGGTATTTATCTGGACCATATAGGAATTGAATATTTTATTGGTAAAGCCACTATTTTAGATTTTAGTAACGGTAAAAACCCATTAATTAATCCTAATGAGATTGTTCCGTATCAGGACAGGATAAGCAAGGTCGATTTTGTGATCATTAAAACCTTATGGAGTAAATACTGGGGGGAGAAAAATTATTACCAAAATTATCCCTGCCTCAGTTTAGCATCTGTCCGACTTTTAGCAAATTACAAGCTAAAGGGAGTAGGTATTGATACTATTTCCCTTGACCCTCCTGATACAGTTCATTTTTATGCCCATAAAATCCTTTTGTCTAATAATATTCTTATCATTGAAAATCTTACCAATTTAGAGCTTATCAAAAGTGATTTTTTTACCTTTGTTGCTTTACCATTAAAAATAAAAGACTCAGATGGTTCGCCAGTTAGAGCCATAGCCATGGAAAATTTATAAATTGGGAGGATATTTTGAATTTTTCCATTTGTCAGAAAATTACTGAAAATATTAAACGGGTAATGGTGGGTAAAGATAAAGCAATTGAGCTTATGCTGGCCACTCTTTTAGCCGAAGGGCATCTTCTCTTAGAAGATGTACCGGGGGTAGGCAAAACCCTACTGGCTAAATCTCTAGCCAGAAGCATAGGTGGTACCTTTCACCGCATTCAATTTACCCCTGATTTGCTTCCTTCTGATATAACAGGGTTTAACATTTATAATCAAAAGGAGGGCAAATTTGTTTTTCAGCCTGGTCCAGTAATGTCTAATGTAGTTTTAGCTGATGAAATCAATAGAACCATTCCCAGAACACAGTCCAGTCTGCTGGAAAGCATGCAGGAAAGACAGGTAACGGTGGATGGGGTCACCACGGACCTGCCCTCTCCTTTTTTGGTCATAGCCACTCAAAACCCGATTGAGCTGGAAGGAACCTTCCCTCTCCCGGAAGCACAATTAGATAGATTCCTGATGCGGATTAACCTAGGCTACCCTTCCTTCGAAGAAGAAATATTAATCTTAGAACGATTTCAGCAAGAGGACCCTTTAGAAAAACTACCATCCGTTACTACCCCGGAAGAAATGCTGAACCTGCAAAAAGAAAGAGAAAAAATATATATTTCTCAGGAAATAAAACACTATATTGTAAACCTGGCTAATGCTACCAGAAATTCTTCCAAAATTCGCTATGGGGCGAGCCCTAGAGCTTCTTTGCACTTAATGCGAGCTGCCCAGTCCTTAGCAGCCTTAAGGGGTAGAGATTTTGTACTACCAGATGATGTAAAAGAACTTTTTACGCCGGTCCTGGCTCATCGCCTGGTGATAGATAGCAAAGAAAGATTGAAAGGAATTACTGATCAAAATATACTGCAAGAAATTTTAGCAGAAACAGAAATACCCACTCTGGAATTAAACAAATGAATTATAATTTAGATTATAGCCGTCCGCTATCATCAGTCTTCACTGATGGTCTTTTTCGATTTCTGGTCCTGCTATTATTATTCATCGCTCTACTTTTTGAACAAAAGAATCTCATCTTAATTTCTTTACTAATATTAACCATGTTTTATGGCTGCAAATTATGGTGCCGTTGGAGTGCTAAAAATATTCATTATTCTTTTGATGCAGAAAAGAAGAAGGGATTCCCGGGTGAAACTATCTCCTTACAGGCAAAGATCTTTAATAACAAAATTCTGCCAATCTGGTTAAAATTACTGATACCAATGGACAGTAAGCTTATTGCCT
>JAGPKD010000090.1 GCA_018054125.1 Candidatus Oleihabitans oleiphilus
TTGCCCAGGGATTCTTTTACCCAGAGTTAGGGATGCAAGGTCCAGCCAGAACCATGGAGGAGGTTCCTTCCTATTTGATAAGACAGCAGAATATGAGTAGCCTGGCCAATAGTCTGAGTATCTGTAAATTCATCATCAGAGTCCCCAAAATTGCCTTGGCCGAGATCATGGAAATATTAAATGCTGCTACCGGCTGGAATTGGACTATTCCGGATCTGGAAAAAGCCGGGGAAAGAGGTTTTGTCTTAGAGCGATTAATCAATGTACAAGATGGCATCTCCCGCAAGGACGATATCCTACCCAAAAAGATGACCATACCAGCTAAGACCGGTCCCCGAGCCGGAAGAGCACCAGTACCTCATGATAAGGCCTTAGATGAATACTACCGACTTAGAAAATGGACTAATGATGGCATTCCGACCGAACAGGCCTTACGGGAAGCAGGTTTGGAAGAGTATAGATATTTATTATAAACTAAAAAATTAACATAATAAAAATAAAAAACAAGGTAGTGATAATTTATTTTCCCGTTTTTTATTTGTTGATTGATAGTGGAGAATTTCAGCAGGTGTTTTTTAAGTGAACACATTTTAATAGGTCAACAAAAAAAGTAGACTTGTTTCATAGAAGAAACCAAAATAATGAATTGTTTACCAGTACTTCCTCTTCTTCTCCTCTCCCTTGAAGGGGGAGGGTTAGGATGAGGGTGTCAGAATATATTGTTCCTTATTTCAGAAAGAGTATTTTATAGTATCGAAATTATTGAAATTCCGATACTATAAAATAAAAGTGTGACAATTTTTGTGCCGTTATTAGAGATATTGTTTTATATTCCATCACAACTTGAAAAACAATAAGTAAAGGAGAGATATATTATGGAGAAGGCATTGGGAGACATCAAGATATTGGATTTTACGCAGTATTTATCAGGTCCTCATTGCACATCGGTTCTTTGTGAACTGGGAGCCGAGATTATTAAGGTTGAAAGACCAGGCACTGGAGAACCAGAGCGGGAAGCGGCACCAATGACCCCAAAGGGAGAATCGTACCAATTCATGGCTTACAACCGTGGAAAGAAGAGCGTGACATTGAATCTGAAAGACCCCAGGGGTTTGGAGATTGCCAAAAAACTGGTAGCTGAATGTGATATTCTGGTAGAAAATTTTGCCCCTGGCGTTTTAGATTCTTTAGGTCTTAGTTATGAAGTTGCGAGCAAGATTAATCCACGAATTATCTACGCATGTATTTCCGGATTCGGACAGTCGGGTCCCCGTCGCGACCAAATTGCCTTTGATGTGATTGGTCAAGCTATGGGTGGGTTGATGAGTGTAACCGGCTATGAAGATGGAGAGCCCTTGAAGGTAGGTGTTTCCCTAGCAGACTATATGGGGGGATATAACGCTGTTATTGCTATTCTCGCAGCCTTGCACTATAGACAGGCCACAGGTAAAGGACAATATATTGACATCTCTATGCAGGACAGCATCTGGGCAATGGTCTTCCCAGATCGTGCTGATTATTTTGACACATTTATTCCACCTAAAAGAATTGGAAACAGACTTAGTAGTTCTGCTCCTTTCGGTTCTTATAAAGCTAAGGAAGGTTATGTGGTAATCTGTACAATTACCAATGGCCAATGGCAGAATGTCCTCAAGGCTATAGGACGCGAAGATTTAAGTGAAGATGAACGTTTTCAAAGTCGTGTGCTTAGGGTTAAAAACAGGATAGAAGTTGAAGCGGTGGTGAATGAGTGGTTGAAGGATAAGACTGTCGAGGAAGCGATTGAAACCCTCGAGAAATTCCATGTGCCCTGTTCCCCTGTTCCCACCTTTGAAGAGGTGGCTAATGACCCACAAATAAAGCACCGTGATATGATTATCGAAGTAGAACAACCACTATCTGGAAAGGTAAAGTTAAGCGGTTCCGTGTATAAGATGTCCCAGACTCCTGGAAACAGAAAATATCCCATACCACTAGTTGGTGAGCACAATGAAGAAATTTTCGGAAAACTGTTGGGTATTGATAAAAGTGAATTAGAAAAGCTCAAAACAGAAGGTATTATCTAATAGCATATTATTAACATAAAACTGAAAAAAGAGAGTGCCAAACTCGAGCAGATGATCGGGAAACTGACTAGGGTGAACTACCTTTTAAAAAAAGAGCAAGAATACCTTTTTAGGCTATCGACCATCCGAGGAATTCGAGAGTATACTTACTAAGAATGCCTCTCAGGAAGGAAAAGAAACCTAAGACTTTATTGGTCTAGTCAGAGGGGTTCAGTCTAGCAGTATCAAAGCTTTTTAAGACTATCTCCGCTTTTATCCTAAAAACTGAACGAAGGAAAGTTAGGTCTTAGACCCAGTGAGAAATGATAGGGTTAGTTTGGGGATAAGATTGGCTATTGAATTAGATATTTTTCGCATTTCTATGAATAATGGAGATAAATAAAGAAAAACTTTCAAAGAAAGAGATAGGAGGAAAAATAAATGAAGCTTTCTATTGTGTCAAATGTTTATGTTAAATATCCTTTTGAAGAAGTAATTAAACATGTATCTCAATCTGGGTACGAAGGAGTGGAAATTGCTCGTACCCATCCTGTTCATGAGTTAGCTAAACAAGATCGCAAAGAATTACGGAAAAGAATTAATGATCTTAATCTTAACATTTCTGCTATTCAGGGGAGCACTCCTTCTCTGGAATTGGAATTTGCTAAGGCAAGGATAGATTTGGCCAGTGATTTAGATTGTCCCTTAGTCAATATTGGCCCCGGAGTTGATGTACTAGAGGAAGAAACAGTTGAGGATAGTTGGCAAAAAATTATAGCTAATTTTAAAGAATTAGCAAAATATGCAGAGGATAAAGGAATTAAAGTTGTTTCTGAAGCAGAACCTCCTACTGCTCTGGTGTCTGGCAGAGTAGGGAAGAGTTATCCCCGATTGATTGGAACCTTAAAGGATATGGAAAGAATATTGAATGAGGTAACGGCAGAGAATTTTGGTATTTTACTTGATGTTGGACATATGTATGTTATGAGAGAGAATCCCTTTCTGGCGATAAGAAAGTTAGGCAAAAAGATCTTTCATGTGCACATTGAAGATATATTCGATCATATCCATTGTCACTTTGCACCTGGTAGTGGAGGAGAAGTGGATTGTAAGGGGATACTTAAGGCTTTAGAAAGTATAGGTTACCAGGACTATTTGTCAGTAGAATTAGCTAACATTGAAGAGCCAGATAGGGTAGCCCTTGCCAGCATCCAATATTTAGAATCATTACTATATCAACTGAATTTAAGGTAAAAGAAACTCACAAGGAACTGATTGATTATATGGACTTATATAGCAGTCGCAGTTTAAAAATAAGTAAGAAAAAGGAAAGAACTAATCTAAGAGATCTGGATAATCCAATTATATATTATATAAATCTTCTTAACCGCTCATAATGGATAATTCTGGATAAGTTAGATAATCTACAGAGACTGATAATATTTTTGTATTTACATGTATTTTGCAGTATATTATACTTAAAGTTAACAACGTGTTCATCTTTAGTTAAGTGTGACGTTCTTCTTACTATTAAATTTTTTAGTTTATTTATTCTACAGGAGAGAAGACATGCAGGAACAGCTATTTAAAGTTGATTTTTAAACTAAATTGTTAACACTACTGGAAATTATGAACCAGAAAATAAATTCATGAGGTATTCTTTATGTATCTTCAGGTATTAACAACTATGATAAACATAAAGGTGATTTTTCTTATTGCTCTTGGTACCCTATCTGGAATTTATGTAGGAGCTATACCTGGTTTATCAGTAACTATGGCTACTGCAATTTTGATTTCATTTACTTTTTCTTGGGACTTACTTGATGCTCTGGCAATGATGGTTGGTGTTTATTGTGGTGGAGTCTATGGGGGATCCCGAAGCGCCATATTATTAAATATTCCAGGGGCTCCTGCAGCTATTGCAACTGTATTTGATGGTTATCCCTTAGCGTTAAAAGGAAAGGCTGGAATTGCTATTGGACTGGCTACGACCCAGTCAGTGATTGGGGGAATGTTGGGCACGTTGTCTTTAGCAGTTGCAGCACCGTTAGTATCAAATTTTGCATTGAAATTTGCTCCAAGAGATTATCTTCTTCTTGCTATGCTTGGATTAATGATGGTGAGTAGTCTTTGTGGTGAATCAATAGCAAAAGGTATTTTTGCCGTTTCCCTGGGTGTGCTACTTGGTATGGTTGGCATGGACCCTTTTACTGGACAAGGGAGATTCACCTTCGGTAATATTAGTTTAATGGTAGGGATTAATTATGTTGCCGCTATGATTGGACTTTTTGGCATTTCTGAGGTTTTTGTTCAGGTTCATAATATATTTACAAAGCCCATAAGGCAAGAAGTAGATAAAATTATTCCTTCATGGGAACTTATAACTAGTTATTTTTATTTAACTATAAAAAGTTCTTTAATTGGAATATTTATTGGCGCACTTCCTGGGACTGGTGGAGATATTGCAGCTCTATTTGCCTATGACCACGCCAAAAGGACGACCAAAAATCCTGTGGTACCTTTTGGGCAGGGAGCATATGAAGGCGTAATAGCTCCAGAAACTGCTAACAATGCGGCTATTGGTGGGGCATTTATTCCAATGTTAACATTGGGAATACCTGGTGATGCGGTAACAGCAATTCTAATAGGTGCTCTATTTATCCATGGATTAAAACCAGGTCCTATGCTAATGATAGAAACCCCTCATCTTTTTTATTTTATTGTTATATCATTATTTATTTCAAATATATTTTTACTTCTTTTTGGATTAACAGGTATTAAGATGTTTGCTAAAATTACAGAGGCTCCCAAATATATTCTGCTGCCTTGTATTCTTTTAATTTCCTTAGTGGGGGCTTATGCTACAACGAATAATATGGAAGATGTTTGGTGGGCTCTAGGATTCGGACTTTTGGGTTATATATTTAAAATGTATGATATTCAAGTTGGACCAATAATATTAGGCATTATTCTAGGGCCACTACTGGATACTTCTTATCGAAGAGCAATGATGGCTGCTCATAATAACATTTGGACATTCTTTGCTAATTTCTTTTCTAGTCCTATTTCAATAGCTTTAGTTATCTTTTTATTTATTATGTTTTATCAAAGCATTAAGTTTAGTAAAAGAATAACATGAAAAATATATCAAAGTGAGTCAATCCCAATTTTTCTGTAAAATTAAATGGCCATCAAATTCCTCCTTAGTCTTGACTCCTTCTTTTATTTGTTTAATCTCTTTTAAAAGAACATCATCATCTTCTTGGTTTTTATCCTCTTCGGTTATCTTCATATACCTTCTACCGGTCTGCCATTCCTCATCGATCTCCATAAGCCGGAGACAGACATAACGCAGGCAGGATTCCTG
>JAGPKD010000091.1 GCA_018054125.1 Candidatus Oleihabitans oleiphilus
AGTTTAATTATCTTATTAGTTTTACTTTTACGGAAGCGAGTATTTCTGAAGAGCCCAGTGCGGTAGTTCCGCACGCTGGGATCTGTACGGGGGCAGTCAGGTAACTGGCTGTCCTACCGTGACAACTTTTCTTACTAATAATCCTGTGGGGATAAGTGAATGAGATTGCTTCGTCGCTTTGCTCCTCGCAATGACAAAATCGTATATCGTATTAGGTATAACGTATACCGTTTAAATACAGTTGCTAATCGGAAGTCGTTTCAGCGATTGTTAAGGGTAAGAATTTCTCTTGATCATATTTTTTGTAAAACAAGATAAAATTTCTTTGAAAGATATTTTTCTTTATTTCTTAATTATATTTTACTATATACTCGATACTATATACTCAATACTTTCTTTAAGGGGTTGTCAAGGGGAAGGATTCCCCTTGAATATCCTGAGGACAGCTACTACCCAAAATTATGATTCCTCAGGATCATATAATAAAATATAATAAATTATTTACATCTTTAACTTAAGAAGTAATTCAGGGGTTGTCAAGGGGAAGGATTCCCCTTGAATATCGTAATTGCAGAGCAATTTCGATATTCTTAAAAACCTTTATCTTTAATTAGAGAATATAATATTCTAATACCATATCCCTCTCCCTTAGAAGGGAGAGGGAAGGGTGAGGGTGGATAAATTATTACCTTGAATGTAATTCAGGGGTTGTCAAGGGGAAGGATTCCCCTTGAATAATCTATAATATATGTTAAGATTGACACAGCAATTAAGGAGGGATTGGTAAACTTATGGATAATAAAAATGACTCAATAGAAGAAAAGAAAGAAACTCAAAACCAGGATCAAATGAATATCATGATAAATGATTCATTAAATGATTTTAAAAGAATCAGGAATGGAGAAATTATTCACGGGAAGATAGTTAAAGTTGATGAAGAAGGATATCTCGTTGATATAAATTATAAGATGGAGGGTTTTCTTCCTGCTACTGAAGACTCTCTGCTCAGTATAAATCAAGAAAAAGTAAGTCATTCTTTAGAAGTAGATGATGAAATTGATGTTTATGTGGTGCAGGTTGATGAAAAAAATGGACAGATTCATCTTTCCAGAGAGAAAGCACGCTATATATTATTATGGGACCAGCTTATTAATGCTTATAAGAATAAAAAACCTATTCAAGGCGAAGTTATTGAAAAAAATCCCAATGGACTTATTGTTGATTTAGGAGTGAAGGCATTTGTTCCTTTATCTCAGGTGGAACATAATTTTATTACTGAACAAGACCTGGAAAAGTATGTAGGTAAAAAACTATCCTTCTTTATTTTGAAATTAGATCAATCAAAGAATAATGTTGTCCTGTCACATCGTCTCGCTTTAGAAAAAGAAAGAGAGTCATTAAGACAGAAAACCCTTGCCAATCTAAAGGTAGGGCAAATATTAAATGGAAAAGTGGTTAATATCACTGATTTTGGGGCATTTGTAGATATTGGTGGAATTGAAGGATTATTACATATATCGGAAATTACCTGGAAAGAGATGAAAAATCCTTTAAAACTTATTCAGAAGGGCGATGAGTTAAGGGTAAAGGTTATTGATTTTGACCAAGAACAGAAAAAAATCTCCCTTAGTATTAAACAACTGAACCCCAATCCCTGGGAAGTGGTAGAAGAGAAATACAGCGTCGGGGACGAAGTCGAGGGTAAGGTGACCAGCATTAAAGATTTTGGTGCTTTTATTGAATTAGAAGAAGGATTAAATGGTTTATTACATATTTCTGATATGTCCTGGGCTTATACCAGGACACCGCAGGATATTTTATCGGAAAATGAAGTAATCAAAGTCAGAATATTAGATATTGATAAAGAAAAGAGAAAGATATCTTTGGGCTTAAAACAACTAATGGAAGACCCCTGGAAAAATATTGCACAAAAATATGCACCAGGAAGCATTGTTGAAGGCAAAATAACACAGGTAACCTCTTATGGAGCCAATGTAGAATTAGAACCAGGAGTAAGTGGAATTATACACCTTTCTGAAATTGACTGGAAGTATGTTGAAAAGCCTTCCAGTGTTCTGAAAAAGTATGCCGTATTACCACTCAAAGTAGTTAAAATTGATGAAAAAGAGCGCTTAGTATTCTTAAGTCGAAAACAAACTTTACCCAATCCCTGGCAGAATATTGATCAAAAATATAAAGTTAATGATAAAGTAAATGGTGTGGTGATGAGATTGAAAAATTTTGGGGCTTTTATTTCTCTCGATGAAGAAATTGAAGGATTTTTACCATTTTCTGAAATTAGCTGGGAAGACATCAAGCATCCCAATCAAGCCTTAAAAAAAGGTGATAAATTAGAATTAAAGATTATTGAGGTTAATCCAGAAAAAGCACAGCTAACCTTGAGTCGTAAACGTCTTCTCCCCAACCCCTGGACTGAAATACGAAAAAAATACCAAGTTGGTACCCTGGTGGAAGGGAAAGTAGTAAATATTACTGATTTTGGGGCTTTTGTGAATTTAGAAAAAAATATTGATGGTCTTGTTCCTCTTGCTGAAATATCGAATCATAAAATTGAGAAGCCCGACAGTGTTCTGGCTATAGGCGATACAGTCCAGACCCTGGTTACTAAGATTGATGATAAAAGAAAAAAGATTAGCTTAAGTATCAGAAGAGCAGAAAAAGAAGCACAGAAACGGTTGATTAAAGACTATAATAATAATCAGGGTAATGACCGAATCTTACTAAAAGATGTATTTGGAGATATTTTAAATTTTAAAAATAAATGATTATAATTAAGATGATTAAGAATGAGGTAAATTTCATTTGGAACCAGAAGCTAAAAAAAGAACATATCTTTCTAATTTAAGACTGGGTGAAATTCTCATTAACCAGGGTTTAATCAACTCAGAACAGTTAAAGAAAGCCCTGGAAACCCAGAAGATTGAAAATAAAAAGAAAATTGGAGAAATTTTAGTCAATCAGGGTGCCATTAATCAGAGGCAGCTTAATCAAGCCTTACAATATGTTTATGAGACAGAATATATTGAATTGGATGACGTAATTCTTGACCCAGAAATTATTGCTCTTATTCCTAAAAGAATTGCCCTACGTTATAAATTAGTACCCTTAAGCAAAGAAAATAATACTCTCACAGTTGCAATGGCTAATCCACTGGATATCAATGCTATTGACTATATTAAAGAATACACCCAGCTGGATATTAATCCTAAATTTGCCAGCGAAAATGAGATTATCAACGCCTTAACTAACTATTACGAGGGTGGATATCATATTGATGATCTCTTAGAAAAGGTAGATGTTGCTACCGTAGGCGATATCAGTGATGAAATAAATCTTTCCACTTTAGAGGCGATCAGTCAGGAAGCTCCCGTTGTTCAGTTAGTAAATATGATAATTATAGATGCCATAAAAGAGAGAGCCAGTGACATTCATTTAGAACCCAACAAAAGAGGATTGTTAGTTCGCTATCGTATTGATGGAATACTTCATGATACTCGGATGCTACCAGCCAGGATTAAACCAGCGATAATTTCTCGAGTAAAAATATTGTCTTCAATGGACATCGCCGAAAGACGATTACCCCAGGACGGTCGTTTCCAGCTTCGTTTTGGAGCCCGGGAAGTAGATCTAAGGGTATCCTCCATCCCCACTGTTTATGATGAAAAGATTGTCATGCGGCTTTTAGATAAAAGCCAGGGAATTATCTCTCTTAATAATATAGGATTTACAGAATACCAATTACAAGAATTCCGCCAGATGATTAATATGCCTTATGGTATTATTCTAATTACTGGACCTACCGGTAGTGGGAAGAGTACCACTTTGTATGCCGCCTTAAATGAAATTGATTCTATTGAAAAAAATGTAATTACAGTGGAAGATCCAGTCGAGTATAAATTGGAAAGGATTAATCAGATTAATGTGAGACCCAAAATCAATCTGACTTTTGCCAATGTCCTCCGTTCCATTTTACGCCAGGACCCTGATATTATTATGATCGGGGAAATGAGAGATTCTGAAACTGCCCATGTTGCCGTTCAATCGGCCCTAACCGGACATCTTGTTTTTAGTACCTTACATACCAATGATGCAGTAAGCTCTCTTACCCGTATGATCGATATGGGAGTAGCTCCCTTTCTTATTTCTTCCTCAGTAATTGGAGTTATGGCTCAAAGACTGGTTCGTGTTATTTGCCCGCGATGTAGTGAAGAATACATCCCGGAGAAAGGTATTTTTGAAAATCTAAAATTAAATTTTGAATTACCGGATTTAGAAAGTATTAGACTTCATCGGGGTAAAGGCTGTGATTACTGCAAAAATACTGGCTACCGCGGACGTATTGCTATCTTTGAGATGGTTCGTATAAATGATGATATTCGTAATTTGATTTTGAAAAAAACCTCCAGCAATGAGATAAAAGAAGTTGCTATTCAGTATGGAATGAAGACTCTGCTTGATAGTGGTGTGGCCAAAGCCTTAGCAGGAATTACTACTATTGACGAAGTATTTCGAGTAGCAGTATAATTAACTTCAATAACATTACCAACAGTCTTAAATTTAAAAAAACCAGTTCTAAACTATAAAGAAATCCATCATCTTAATTATCTTTCTTCGAGAGAGGAGAGAGAGGATATTAGTTTCCTTTAAATTTTGAGTTGCTTTATAACACAATATCCCTCTCCCTTCGAAGGGAGAGGTAAGGTGAGGGTGAGTAAAAGAAGCTGGCCATGACATGACCGAAAGTAAAATAAGGAGTGTACCATGAAACAGATGAGCAGTAATCAGATTAGAGAGGCTTTTTTACAATTTTTTCAATCAAAAGGGCATAAGATTATTCCCAGTGCCTCCCTTATTCCGGAAGACCCCACCATCTTATTTACTATTGCCGGTATGGTTCCTTTTAAACCCATTTTTTTGGGTCAAACCAAATCGAATTTAAAAAGGGCAACCACCTCTCAAAAATGCCTCCGTACCAATGATATTGAAAATGTAGGTAAGACTGCTCGTCATCATACCTTTTTTGAGATGCTGGGTAATTTTTCCTTTGGTGATTATTTTAAAAAAGAAGCAATCCAATGGAGCTGGGAATTTTTTACCAGAGTAATCGGTTTCCCGCCCGATAAATTACATGTCTCTATTTACAAAGACGATGAGGAGGCCTTTTCTTTATGGCATAGCCTGATAGGTTTACCAGAAGACCGTATTGTGAGATTGGGCGAGGAAGATAATTTTTGGAAAGTTGGTCCAGAAGGTCCCTGTGGTCCTTGCTCTGAAATCTATATTGACTTAGGACCGGAAAGGTCTTCCCATCAAGGGGGAGGGGTAGGTGTAGATG
>JAGPKD010000092.1:0-3338 GCA_018054125.1 Candidatus Oleihabitans oleiphilus
TGGTGATAATCTAACTGTCACCTGTGAGCTGATCACTCCTATTGCTATGGAAAAGGGAGTTCGTTTTGCCATTCGAGAAGGTGGCAGAACTATTGCGGCCGGAGTGGTTACAGAGATAATTGAGTGATGTAGAATTAGGATAGGTCAATACTAATAAAATTACCTTAGCAGTTTGAATAATTGCTGCTAAGTTAAAATATAAGTTCGAAAAACAATTAAGACTGGGAATTATCCCAGTCTTAATTGTTGGAATTTCATAAAAATTACGATATTGTAAAATATTTTTTTAGAATTAAGTAACAATATATATTAAGTTAGATTCTAAGATAGAACATAATTTTCTTAATTTTTATATCTTAGGTAAAAAAAGGATTTATTATAAAAAATATTAAAGACAAGATAGTAAAGAGAATAATAAAATAAATAGCATAAAGCTTGACAGTTATATTAAAATGTGTTAGATTTAGTTTCGTAAATTTTCTCCGATAGTGAGGAACAACAATGAGAGACCGAATAGTATTAGCATGTTCAGAATGTAATAATAGAAATTATTATAATTATAAAAATAAGAAAAATACCTCCGGTAGAATTTCGTTAAAGAAATATTGTAAATTTTGTAAGAAACATACCCTACATAAAGAAACAAAATAATTTTGATATTAGTATTTTTTAGAAATTAGATAATAGGCGTTGCGCAGGTCCGTAGCTCTAACGGGAGAGCACCGGACTCCAAATCCGGGGGTTGCAGGTTCAAATCCTGCCGGGCCTGCCAGATAAAGATAAAAAAATAATTTAAAATAATGATGCTAAAAAGGTACAATAATGAAAGTAATTCAATTATTTCAAAAAGTAATAAATTTTATTAGAGAAGCCAGGGCAGAATTAAAAAAGGTTACTTGGCCAAATAGAAAGCAACTAATTAGCAGTACTATTGTAGTAATGATAACGATTATAATGGTTGCCATATTTTTAGGAGTTGTTGATCTGGTCTTTTCACGCATCGTTACTATTATCTTACAGCAATAAAACCTCAAAAATAAAAACAAGGAATACACTGTTTGGAGTGTGATGAACAATAATCAGGACAATCGAAGAAAAGAAATGGTATGTTGTACATACTTATTCAGGATATGAAAGTAAAGTTAAAGCAAATCTTGAACAGAGAGTTAAATCAATGGGGATGGAAGATCAGATATTTCAAGTGTTAATACCAACCGAAAGAGTATTGGAAACAAAATCTGGTAAAAAGAGATATGTTCAAAAAAAGGTATTTCCTGGTTATGTTGTGGTACAAATGAAGATGAATAACGATTCATGGTATGCTGTTAGAAATACACCAGGAGTTACCAGGTTTGTTGGTTCTGGTGGCAAACCTATTGCCCTTAATGAAAATGAAATAAATAATATTTTAAAACAGATGGGTAAAGGGGAAAAGAAACCAAAGATTGATATAGATATTGGCACCAATGTTAACATTATTGCTGGTCCCTTTACCGGATATACTGGAAAAGTAAAGGAAATTGATACCCAAAAAGGTAAATTAAAGGTATTTTTAACTATTTTTGGAAGAGAAACATCAGTAGAATTAGAATTTACAGATGTAGAAAAATATTAAAAAATATTTTCCGTAATTAATTTGTTAAATTAAAAATTAGAAAATATGGTTATGATCAGCTTTAAAATTGAGCTAAAAGAGGAGTGAGTTAGATGGCAAAAAAAATCATTGCAAATATTAAATTGCAAATTCCAGCTGGAGCAGCAAATCCAGCACCACCAGTAGGGCCAGCTTTAGGGCAACATGGTCTTAATATTATGGAATTTTGTAAGGCTTTTAACGAAAGAACTAAACAAGATATTGGAACAATTATTCCAGTTATTATTACCGTCTATCAAGATCGATCTTTCGATTTTCTTTGTAAAAAACCACCGGCATCTTTTCTTTTAAAGGAAGCTGCTCAAATTGAGAAGGGTTCTTCTGAGCCTAATAAGAACAAAGTAGCTAAAATTAGTCGAGCTAAGGTTAAAGAAATTGCCGAAATAAAAATGCCAGACCTTAATGCTAATGATTTAGAAAGTGCAATGAAAATTATAGAAGGTACAGCTCGCAGTATGGGTATTGAGATAGAATAATTTTTATATTTAAATAGTGGGAGGAGAAAGTCCTTTTATTACCACAAGGAGGAAGAGCTATTGAAAAAGAGAGGTAAGAAATATTTAGAAAGTTTTAAAAAATATGATAGAAAAAAATTATATACAATCGAAGAAGCTATTAAACTGGTAAAAGAGTTAAGCTGGGCTAATTTTAGTGAAACTATAGAGGTAGCAATTCGTTTAGGAATAGATACACGGCGTTCTGAGGAACAAGTAAGGGGAGCAGTCGAATTGCCATACGGTACTGGGAAGAAAAATAAAGTTTTAGTTTTTGCAGAAGGTGAAAAGGCGAAAGAGGCAGAAGAAGCAGGTGCCGACTTTGTAGGAGGAGAAGAATTAGCTGAAAAAATTCAAAATGGATGGACTGATTTTGATGCTGTAATTGCCACACCTGATATGATGAAAGTCGTTGGGAAATTAGGACGTATTTTGGGTCCCCGTGGTTTAATGCCTAATCCTAAACTTGGTTCTGTAACATTTGATATCAAAAATGCTGTCTTGTCAACAAAAAAGGGTAAAGTAGAATATAGAGCTGACCGTTTTGGGATTGTACATGCTATTATTGGAAAAATAAATTTTTCGGACGAACAGCTAATAGAGAATTTTTACGCACTTCTAGATGCTATTTTAAAAGCAAAACCTCCCTCTTCAAAAGGACGTTATCTATTAAGTGTTGCTATATCTTCTACAATGGGACCTGGTGTAAAGTTAGATCCCATGAAAATATTAACTAGAGCTGAAAAGGGGTAAAAATAAAATAAAAGAATTAAAAAATAAATAAAATATAATAAATTAATCCTTAGATGGTGGGTACCGAATAATTCAAAATAGTAGTGGTTTAATTGGAATAAAACCAGCCTGCTGGAGGAAAATAATTAGAAGTCCTTCCTTAATCATTATATCTAAGGTAGGATTTTTTATTATTCAGGGGTTCTCAAGGGGAAGCATTCCCCTTGAATATCGGAATTGCTCAGCAATTTCGATACTGATTTAAAATATAGAAATAAAATATGAAGACTAACTATCAAATAGATAAATAATAGGTCTTAAGGTTAATTTAAGGGGTTCTCAAGGGGAAGCATTCCCCTTGAATATCGGAATTGCTCAGCAATTTCGATACTGATTTAAAATATAGAAATAAAATATGAAGACTAACTATCAAATAGATAAATAATAGGTCTTAAGGT
>JAGPKD010000092.1:3438-5346 GCA_018054125.1 Candidatus Oleihabitans oleiphilus
TAATTTAAGGGGTTCTCAAGGGGAAGCATTCCCCTTGAATATCTCTGTAATATTACCCTAAGAAAGGAGGAAATTAATTGCCATTACCAAAAGACGAAAAAAAATTAATTGTACAGGAGTTAAAAGAAGAATTGGGGGAAGCTACTGGTATAATATTAACTGATTATCAGGGTCTTAGCGTAAAGGAGATGAGTCAACTAAGAGATGCCTTAAGAAAAAATAATATTAAGTTTAAAGTTTATAAAAATACTTTGATAAAAAGGGCATCTAAAGAAATTGGTTTAGAAGAATTAACGAATAATTTGTTAGGTTGTACCGCTATAGCTTTTTCTAAAGGTGATCCGCTATTGTCCATTAAATTATTACACCAATTTTCTCAAGAAAATGAAGAAAAATTTAAATTAAAAATGGCTTTGTTGGAAGGGCAAGTATTTTTACAGGATCAATTAGTAATAATAGCTTCCCTACCACCCAAAGAAAAATTATTAGCTACATTATTTAGTAACATAAAGAGTCCAATTAACTCATTTGTGTTTGTTTTAAAATCTCCGCTTTTAGAATTAGTTAATGTGTTAGAACAAATAAAAAAGAGAAATACTAATAATTAATAATATATAAAATAAAAAATTATTATAAAAGCATGAAGGAAAGGAGGTGAAACTGTTGACAGAAAAGAAAGAAGTAAAACAAGAGAAAGTCGTGGTGCAAAAAGACGAGTTAGAATCACTTAAAAAGGAAACAGAAGAACCAGTCACTGAACAAAATAAAAAAGGTGAGAAAATGCCTCAAGAAAAAAATATTAATAATAAAGTTCAAGATATTATAGAAAAAATTGAAAAATTAACAGTATTAGAATTAGCTGAAATGGTTAAAGAATTAGAAAATCGGTTTGGAGTAACTGCTGCGACACCAGTTGTAGCTCAAACTATTGCACCTGCTCAAGGTGGTGCTGTTACTGCTCAGGAAGAAGAGAAGACCGAATTTGATGTAATCTTAAAAGATGTAGGAGCAAATAAAATAAAAGTAATTAAAGAGGTAAGAGCAGCAACTGGTCTTGGGTTAAAAGAATCCAAAGAACTGGTGGAAAGTGCGCCAAAAACAGTAAAAGAAAAAGTGGAAAAGAAAGAGGCTGAAGCTTTAAAAGAAAAACTAGAAGCAGTTGGTGCTGTTGTAGAAATTAAATAAAATAGTTATATGATAAAAAATTAATAATCTTTATCAATACTATTGATAGACAACTCTTTTATTAATAAATTGGTTAATAAAAAAGATTGATATAATTGAAGAACAGAAGATACCTGTGAGCACAATAGGTATCTTCTGTTAGTTAATTAATTTTTAGAAATGAACTAAAAAAATTAGCTAAAATACATTCTTTATTTTTTATATTATCATTTTAAAGTATTGGAATTTAAATTAATTCAATACTATAAAATATTCTTTCTTAAATTAGGGAGAATATATGCTAAGTTATATTTAAGAAATCTTGAATCCACATAAAAGCTCTTTCCGACCTAATTTATTTACTTCTCAGGAAAAATTATATTTGTTTTGATAAGCTAAAATGATGTATCCTGGCACAATCAGTAATATAAATAGTTTGATCTACTTTTGGTAATCATGAGCTAAAGTGTCCTGGAGATAACTGTAATTGCAATGTTTTATATCGATGAATTTTTTATATAGCCTGATAACAACCTAAAATATCTCCTGTTTTAGTTTTAGATTATAGATTCAAACAGTGCACTTTTGATTTTTATTTGACAAACAACAATTTTTTTCTGTCAATAACTTTAGAAAATGTCACCTAAATAGATAGTTAATTATCGCCAGAAAATGTCACCTTTATTAGCTTTTATTCTATTAGGAAAGCTGTCATCCTATCAATACTGGTAAAATCGGAAAAAT
>JAGPKD010000093.1 GCA_018054125.1 Candidatus Oleihabitans oleiphilus
GTCTAATTCTCCATCACCTAAGATACAATAGGTATGATAATCTTTCTTCTCCAGACGAGCATTTAAGGCACAACCTACCGCTACTCCTAAACCCTGACCTAAAGAGCCAGCAGAAAGCTCAACGCCGGGCAGAGTAAAACGGTTGGGGTGTCCTTCAAAGCCAGACCAGAGCTTTCTTAATTTAACCATCTCGGAAACAGGGAAATAGCCAGCCATCCCTAAAGCCACATAAAGGGCAGGGGCCTTATGCCCCACTGACCAGATGACTCGATCCCGGTCTTCCCACTCCGGGTTAGCCGGATCATGCCTGAGATGTTTAAGATAGAGGGCAGCGGCAATATCCATTATGGAAAGTGTTCCTCCAGTATGGCCAGAACCTGCTGCAGTAAGAGCTACCATATTATAAGCCCTCATCTCTTTTGCTTTTTCTATCAACTCCTCAACAGAATAATCTTTCTTTATCTTTCCAGTTTTGGAATCAACAATTGGCATTTCCGCCTCCTTTGTTACTACTTTTATTAGTTTGACTTACAAAATACTTAAGTTCAAGGGAAATTTTTATCCTATTTAAATAGGTGTCCTTAAAGGACACGGTTTCCTCTTGAGAATTCCTGAATTAACTTCAAATTTCAATATTTATTACTTTATTGGATATTTTCTCTACACCCTTGCCCAGGCTTCCCTTAAGGTTCTCTTGGCATTAGCAATTACTACTTCTGAAGATTCTCCCGGTAATGGCTTTACTTCAAAGCTGACTATCGGTGGATTATCAGGATTAAGAAAACCAATCTCCATAAGGACTTTCAGATATTCTACTAATTCAGCGGTATCATTTTCTCCACCCTTAACTCCAAAACGGGGGTGTTCGTCTCCATAACCTACTTGATTTTTATCCTTTACAATGCAATTACCCATATGGGCATGGATTATATAATCCTTAATTGGGAGTATCGCTTCCTCCGGAGATTTACCTAAAAGAGGTAGGTGGGATAGATCGACCATTAAGCCAAAATTAGTACACTGTTTCCTCACTAACTCGGCATATCTTTTAGCCAGGTTAGCTGGTCCAATCAGACATTTCTTGGCAATATCCCGGTCAAATACTTCCAGAGCAATCTTGAGGTCACCTTTTTCCTTAGCATAATCGCAAATTTCTTTAGTTGAAGATACTAATAATTCTAAAGCTTTTTCTCTTTTCTCTTCACCAGGGTCTTTACCGCTTAAAAAGGCTAAGGCTTTTGCACCAAGTTCATAGGCCTCATCAACATCGTCTTTCAGTTGCTGAATAGCCTTTCTTCTTTCTTCCTCCTCGAGAGAATTTATGTCTAACTGATTAACTAACAAGGTGGGCTGGGCACCATAGGCCACCACCAGATGGCTGGTTTCTAATAATTCTCTGGCTTTTCTCCTTATTTCTTTGTCTTTCATCCAGGACACTTCCACGGCGGTAAAGAAATCGTCTTCCGCAATTTTCTGCAGAGTTTCTAATATTGGCCCTTCACCCTTCATAACTTCGGGGTAAGCCATAAAGTGAATAATTCCCACTTTCATAAATTTATACATGGACTCTTGCATAACATCTATCCTTTTTAATTTAAGTAAAATTTTTAAAATATTTATTCTTTAAGCATATCTTCTTCTACTCCTGCTAAATGAAAATACATTGCCTTACGAGCAGATTTTTCATCTTTATTTTTAATAGCTTCCAATATGGCAGCATGTTCCTTGAGATATTTGTGAGGATAACCAGGCAGGTTCCAGGTTTTTTCTTTCATATTAACCCATAATCTTTCTTTTAAGAAGTCACTTATATTGAGCATCATAGAAAATAATAAGTTATTATGAGCTGCCTGAGCAATACTAATATGAAATTCTCGGTCCATTTCCATCATCTTA
Organism: Candidatus Oleihabitans oleiphilus; assembly: GCA_018054125.1. Lineage (GTDB taxonomy): Bacteria > Atribacterota > Phoenicimicrobiia > Phoenicimicrobiales > Stramentimicrobiaceae > Oleihabitans > Oleihabitans oleiphilus. The sequence continues at coordinate 1,897 of JAGPKD010000093.1, forward strand.
GGAATATTCCCTAATGCTTCTCTCATCTTATGCAATGCGGTCTCAATAGCAGAGATATCCTCTGGGGTGCCCTTTTGACTGGCTAAACCAGCAATCTCCGTCTCCAAAACTTTTCTTGCTTCTAATAATTCAAAAGGACTTTCTTCTTGTTCAAGCTCTAGAATTTCCTTTTCATTGAAAGAAGATGATAAATTAATATCTTTTATAAAATTCCCTTTACCTACTCTTCTTTCAGTAATTCCTAATATTTCCAGGGCACTCATAGCTTCTCTCACTGAAGGGCGGGAGGTCCCAAATTGCTCAGCCAGTTCCTGCTCCGAGGGTAGCCTGTCACCTGGTTTAAGTTTACCTTCTTTAATAAGCTCTCTAATTTGTTCTATAATTTTGACATATACTTTCTGAGTTTTAATTTTATTAAATATTTTTATTTTGATACCCTCTTCTCTATAATTATAATATTTGCAATTGGTAGTAATATTATTTATATATTTAAATTGTAAGACATTTTAAATTATTTATATATTATCAATCATAACTGAATTTGTCAAATTTTTTTATTTTTTGTTTCCAGCTTTTCAGAGGGTTCTTTAAATTTTTGGAAGGTTTATAAATAATAGTCAAATAATATAGAAATAACAAGATATTCAAGGAGAATTCTTCCCCTTGATAACCCCTGAAATAACTTCCGACTAGCAACCGTATTTAAACGATATACGATATACGTAATACGGTATACGATTTTTGTCAATGCGAGGAGCAAAGTGACGAAGCAATCTCCTCAACTTATACCCGCATCTTTTATCTAAAAACAGTTAACTGCAAACTAAAAACTATTTATCATGACCACCCCTGCATCAACCTTAAGGTAAGACTCATCACCCTCACCCTTCCCTCTCCCCTCTAAGGGAGAGGAATGTAGTGCTAGAATATCATAAATATTATCTAAATTAAGGATAAACTTTTCAAAATATCGAAATTGCCTGGCAATTCTGATATGGAAAGGGAATCCTTCCCCTTGAAAACCTGCCCCTTTATTTCCATCTCATCTTATCATTAATTCATCTCCGTAAAGAAAGAATTAACGATAGAATTGGTCAGGAGAAAGGATTGTTTGCTTAAATTTTTCTTTTGTTTTATTCAGCCGTTCAATTTGCTGTTCCAATTCTCTAACCAAAAGAACAGGAATATTGGTTGCTGCAAAAACCGCCTTCATTCTATCCATTTTAGCCAGGTATTTATCAACTCTTAAGGAAAATTGGGCTACATATTCTTCTTGGGAATAGTCTTTATGGAGCTCTCTCTTAAATAAATATTTTAAATCCTCATAAAATGGTATTTTACCAACCGGTGTTTCTACTGCCTCCCATTCATCATGTACCCTCCCTTCAGCCCAGATTATCCAAACCTTTTTATCCATTTTATCATTGAGAAATAAACCTTGCTCATCTTTAAGAAAATAGTTGGTAGCAAAGATTTTAGGGAGTCTTGTTAAACCTTCCTTAAAAGAGAGATGATTCTCCAGGTAAGTAGCAAAAGGAACGGAAATAAAATCAAGATTAGCCATAGGATCATGTCGGCGAACTCCTTGCTTACCCAGGGTAGCAGCGGTAGTTTCTGACTCAAGGGTAGCCCCCAGAAAGACACCATGCTCCCAACTGAGCGATTCTACTACCGGTAAAGTAGTATCTGAATCTCTTCCTCCGTAAAAAAAACCATCAATGGGAACTCCCTTTGGATTTTCTGCCTCCACGTCAATATTCTCTAACTCAGCCAAACGTATAGTATAGCGAGCATTTTTATGTGAGGGATCAATAAGATTTCCCTCTTTATCCCTTTTACCCTGATACCACTTACCACTATAATTAATACCTTCTGGGGGGAGCTCTTTGCCCATTCCCAGCCAGTAAGGAATTCCATCTTTTACCAGTACATTAGAAAAGATAATCTCACGAGGGGTAGTTAAGGCCTGATATATTACTGGATCATCTTTGGGGTTAACATCGGTAATAATACCAAAAATGCCCTTTTCCACATTTACTGCTTTCACCTCACCCTTAATCTTCTTAAGATAGGCAATGTCATCACCTACAATAGTCTGTCCTGGTAACATAGCAGTACTGGTCTTGCCACAGGCACTGGGAAAGGCCCCGGTAAAATAAGTAGTTCTATTCTTTTTACCGTGAACACCCATAATAAACATATGTTCTGCCAGCCAGCCTTCCCGATGTGCCTTCTGAATAGCCAAGCGAAAGGCCAGTTTTTTTAGTCCTACAGAATTACCGGCATACTGATAATTTACTGAATAGACACAGTTATCTTCTAAATCAATATAGACTCTTCTTTTATCAAGATCAACACTAACATTATCCTTCAATCTTCCAGCAGAATGCAGAAAATAAAAGAATTGATTAGACCCTTTTAATTCTTTAAATCCTTCATAATTATGGCGATAAAGTAAATCTTCACTATGAGCAACATAGGCTGAGTCGGTAATTTGTAAAGCAGGGATGGAAAACGAGGAGTTAGTGGGACCTAAGGAAAAGAAAAGTATCAGCATTTCCTTACCCGTCATACTTCCCTGGAAATAAGATTTAATTTCGGTTAAACCTTCCTCTTTATCTATAGAATTAACAGCAATACCCCAATCTACCTTATGAGATAAGAGGTAACGGGTATTACCCTTGTCTCTACCTTGATCATAATAGCCATCAAAATGGACAGTATGACCAGGTAATTTTAACTTTTCCTCTTCTTTATTCTTTAAGGCAAGTTCTCTGACATATTGAATTTCTTTTGGATCATCAGTAATAACAGTCACTTCCCCCGGCTGACAAAGTTCTATAGCCTCCTTAACACGTTTGATAACATAGGGATTGTTTAGTGCTTCTAGCTTCTTTTGATAAGTTTGTTCCATAACATAGGCTCCTTTCTTTTTATGGAAAGCGGACAATAAAAATTTTTTTCTCTCTCAAAAAAATTAATTTAAAATTGAAACAAAATGAGTAGATAAAATTTGTCCCTACTCTATTATTTTATAATTATTTTATAAAGTTTATGAAAGTTCTAAAATATGGCTTTCTGAAATTTCCCAGCCGGATACCCTAACAATTTTTCAGCAATGGCAGCAAACAAGTCCGGGTTACCACTGATAAAAAAAGAATCCGGTTCAGGTTGAGACATATTATTGAGATGATATTTTTTAAGCCAATTTCGAGCCTCTCTTACTGTAGCTTCTGAAGGATCAACCAGCCTAACTTTCTGGTCTAGATCCTTTTTAATATATTTTTCTAAAAAAGGATAGTGGGTGCATCCCCAGATAAGGGTATCAATATCATTTTTCATTACCGGTTTTATACATTCTCTTAAAAGCACTGTAATTTTTCTCTCATTTTGCAAAGCCTGTTCTTCCATCTCTCTAATAATT
>JAGPKD010000094.1 GCA_018054125.1 Candidatus Oleihabitans oleiphilus
CTTTCACTTTTTTAATCTCCTTTTCTAACCAAAAAATGGGGGAAATGGTACAAACCAGTAATTTTTTAAGTCCTATCACCAGTAAGGTATATGATATTAAGGGAAGACTAATTACTGAATTTTTTCAGGAAAACCGAACTCCTGTCTCTCTATCTGAGATACCCCAACATCTTATTGAGGCCTTCATTGCTATAGAGGACAGCAATTTTTATAACCATCATGGTATTTCTATCCGTGGCATTACCAGAGCTTTATTTGAAAATATAAAAGAAGGAAGAATTGTACAGGGGGGGAGCACTATTACCCAACAATTAGCAGTAAACACTTTCTTAACCAGAGAAGAAACTCTTTCTAGAAAAATAAAAGATGCCCTTTTAGCCCTGCAAATTGAAAGAACTTTTACCAAAAATGAGATTCTAGAAATGTACCTGAATCTTATTTATTTTGGTCACGGCGCTCATGGGGTTGCCTCGGCAGCAGAACTATACTTTGATAAATCACTATCAGAGCTCTCTCTGGCGGAAAGTGCTTTAATAGCCGGTATACCCAGAAGACCTGCCTATTATTCTCCCTTTATTAATTTAGAAGCCGCTCTAAAGAGAAAAAATGTCATTTTAAAAAGAATGTTTGATCTGGGATATATCACCGAACAAGAATACCTTCAGGCAAAAGAAGAACAGATAGTATTAAATCATAATCGAGATTCTCAAGAGATTGCTCCTTATTTTGGTAGTTATGTAAGAACGATATTGTTAGATAAGTATGGAGTTAATATGGTATTCCAAGGTGGACTAAAAATCTACACCACCCTTGATTTAGATATGCAGAAAAAAGCAGAAGAAGCCTTTTCAAAAAGTGGACGAGAAGGAGCACTAATTGCTATTGAACCTCAAACTGGCCATATTAAGGCTATGGTCGGTGGTAAAAATTATGAAGAAAGTGAATTTAATAGAGCAACCCAGGCCTACCGTCAACCCGGTTCTGCCTTTAAAACCTTTGTCTATCTGACTGCCATTCAAAAGGGAATCTCTCCCAGTTTAATTATTGAAGATGCACCAGTAGTCTATGAAAATGGATGGTCCCCTACAAATTATGAAGAAAAGGAATTTAGAGGCCCTGTTACTTTGAGAGAAGCCTTTGAAGATTCTATCAATATAGTTGGAGTAAAATTATTAGAGAGAGTTGGAGTAAGAGAAGTAATACAGAATGCCCAAAAAGCTGGTATAAAAAGTACACTCCGACCAGATCTCTCACTGGCATTAGGCACTTCAGAGGTGACCCCTTTAGAAATGGCTTCTGCTTATGCCACTATAGCTAACATGGGTACCTATGTGGAGCCCATCGCTATAATTAAAGTTGAAGATTATAATGGTAAAATACTGGAACAAAACCAGCCAGCCAAAAAACAAGTTTTTTCAGAAGATGTCTGCTATGTCCTAATTAAATTAATGGAAGGTGTTATTGAAAGGGGGACTGGTTTTAATGCCAAAATTGGCAGACCAGCAGCAGGTAAAACTGGTACCACTGATGAATTTATAGATGCCTGGTTTGTGGGGTTTACCCCAGAATTAGTATGTGCAGTCTATATTGGTAATGATGATCGCAAACCTCTTGGTAATAGACTAACTGGTGGTGTGGTAGCAGCGCCCATCTGGCGCGATTTTATGAGTAATGCTCTACAAGACAAACCGGTAAAAGACTTTCCCAGACCCAAAAATGTTCGAGAAATTGAGGTATGTGCCAAAACTGGCCTTTTAGCTGGAAGTAGTTGTAGCAAGAAAGTTAAAGTAACCTTTCTTTCCGGTACCGAACCAACTCAGATCTGCTATGAAGGAACAGGTACCTTGCAGGCAATGCCGGAACCTTATCGGCCGCAGCCTTCCGTTGAGGAAACCAAAACACCAATAATTACCGGTGAAAAGAAATTTCCTTTGTTAGAAGAAATAGAAATTTTGAAAAAAGAAGACCAAAATGAAGTTGACCAACCGGAAGAAACAAAAGAAGAGACCCTGCAATCTTTAGTAGAAGAATTGAGAAAAAGACTGGAAGAAAGAGACCAGAATTAATATTATCGAAATTTTTTGAAAATTCCGATATTCAAGGAATTTTTCCCCTTGAGAACTCCTAAGTAAACAGCAAGCTAAATATTTACCTATTATTGTTAATAACTTTTTTTGCTATCTTTTTTAAAAATAGACTACCGTTACTCCATCACCACCTTCAAAAGTTTCTCCATAACGATATGATTTAACATAATTAATATTTTTCAGGAGGTGGGCTACTTTATCCCTTAAAATTCCTTTCCCTCTGCCATGAATAATGTATACTGGAGAGACGCCCAAAAGAAAGGCATCATCAAGGTACTTTTCTAATCTAATCTCGGCATCACTGGCACTCATTTCTCTGATATCTATTTCATTTTTGAAATGAGCTTTTTTCTCAATATTACCTCTCGTTGTTAGAGGAAGAAATGCTTCCTCTATATTTGTTTCTCTATCTATATTGCTAAAATCACCTTGAGGCACTTGTTTTAAATCACTAACGGGAATTTTCAGTCTCAAGTTTGCTACCTGGATGGTATATTGCTTCTTCTTTTCATTTTTTTCTAAAATAATTCCTTCTCTACCTAAACTATTAATAAAAACGCGGTCCCCCTTCTCAAAATGGTTCACCGCTTGCCGTAAAGTGTATTTGGTAACTTCTTTTTTAATATCTTCTTTAACATCTTCCAGAGCCTTTATCTCTTGAACAAATGCTTCCCCATCATATTTTTTCCTCTTTAGAGATTTAATCATCTCCTTTGCTCTGGTTTGGGCTAAAGAAAGTATTTTTTCCGCTTCCTGGTAAGCTTCTAATTTAATTTTCTTTTCTTCTTCTTGCAAAGCGCCAATTTTTTCTTCCAGTTCCTTCTTTAATTGACTTATCTGGCCTTCTTCTCTTTTTAAGTATTGCAAACTTGCTGCTACCTGGTCTTTGTCTTTTTCCATTTTCCTAATTAGATTCTCCAGATCTAATTTTTCTTTTACTAAATATTGCTCTGCTTTGTCCAAAACCACCTCTGGTAACCCTAATCTGTGGGCAACTGCAAAAGCGCAGCTTTTACCGGGCAGACCGATTGATATTTTGTAAGTTGGTTTAAGTGTTTTTTCGTCAAACTCTACTTTAGCGTTCATTACTCCTTCGGTAAGATAAGCATAGGCCTTAAGACTATCATGATGGGTAGTGCTTAATACCTTTGCCCCCTTAGATTTTAATAAATCAAGAATAGCCATAGCCAGGGCAGAGCCTTCAGAGGGGTCTGTGCCTGCTCCTAATTCATCTAACAACACTAAGGAATACTGGTCAGCCTCCTCCAATATATGAATGATATTCTGGATATGAGCGGAAAAAGTACTTAAACTCTGTTCTATGCTCTGTTCGTCACCAATATCAGCAAATATTTTCTTAAAGACCGCCACCTTGCTATCCTTTCCAGCCGGAATGTGCAATCCCGATTGAGTCATTAGAGTTAATAATCCCACTGTTTTTAAAGTAACTGTCTTTCCTCCAGTGTTAGGTCCAGTAATTATCAATATTTCAAATTTTTCACCCAATTCAATATCAATGGGCACTACCTTATTCTTTAAAAGGGGATGCCTGGCTTTATCTAAATGAATTATCCCTTGCTCATTAATCTGTGGTTCCACCGCCTTCATTTTGATACTCAATTTGGCTTTAGCATTAATAAAATCTAATTCACCTAAATTCTGATAACTATAGAGTATTTCCTCACCATTCTGACCAACTAAGGCCGTCAACTTTTGCAGTATTCTATATTCTTCTTGTTTTTCATCCTGATATAATTCTCTTAATTCATTGTTAAATTCTACTACCGGCAAGGGTTCCATAAAAACAGTAACCCCACTTTCTGACTTATCATGGATAACTCCTGGAAATTTACCCTTTTCTTGCTGCTTAACGGGAATTACGTATCTTCCCTGACGAATAGTAATAATATCATCCTGAATAATTAAACGATTTTGTGGGTCTTTGATAATATTTTCCAGTTTCTCTTTTATTTTCCTTTCGATAGAATGTATTTTTTGTCTTATCTTTTTCAACAAAGGACTGGCATCATCAACAATCTGTAATTCCTCATTGATACTATCCTTAATCGTTTTCTCTAATATGCGAAACGACTTCAAGTTTGTCCCCTTTTCTCTTATTAAGGGATATTGCTCTGTTGGTAGCTTTTCCAAAAATTCTTTCGTTAAATGGAAACACTCCAGCATTCTGGCAATATAAAGTAATGATTTTTGAGTTAAAATACTATCCTGAATCTGAGCCTTTTTAATTTCTTCTTTTATGTCATTCTCTAAAGGTATTAAAGGAAGGGAGTGGAGGTTTTCTAAAATATTTTTCATTTCAGTTGTTTCTTTTTGCCACTGTACCACCATAGCAAAATCTGAAGAGGGTTCAAGATTTTTTAAATGCTCTCTCCCAGAAAAAGTAAAAAGCTCTTCTTTTAACAATTCTTTTATTTTTTGATAATCTAATTTTTCTAAAACAGGTGTATCCATTACTAATAATTTAGCTAATTTATATATTTCTAAATAATCTTTCTTTTAAAATTTCAAAATCAAATTGAAAATGCTCGGGTAGCCATTCTCGTATGGAATTATATATTACAATTAAGCTATCAAGTAAAATATCAGCTAACATTGATTCTGACAACTGGGTTCTAACTACTAAAGGTAAGGGAATAAAGTTTAATAAGAAAATCAACAGGCTAACAATAAGGGCACCTCTCATAAATCCAAATAGTGCTCCTCCTAAATTGTTAACCCAATTTAATAGTAACAAGGCAGTAAGACGGGTTAGTATATTCTCTAATACTCGAAATACAATAATAACCAGAATAAAAATAAGAATAAAACTAATTACATTGGATAAGGTTTGATTCCATTTGAACTGTTTAATTAAAAACGCACTTAAATCAGCATACCAGAATATCGCTACAAAAATAGCAGCAACCAAGCCCAGCAGGGTTAATATCTCAGCAATAATTCCTCTTTTAAATCCCAAAATTACATTAAATAAGATAACAATAAGAATGCCCAGGTCAACCCAGTTAATAATTTCTCTAACCTCCTAAACAATCATATTATTCTCTTAATTCGGCGTGGAAAAGCTGGTATAATTTCATTTTAACACTTTCTACTATTTTGTCGACTTCCATATCAGTCAAAGTTCTTTCTTCAGCCTGGAATACCATGGAAAAAGCTATGCTCTTATATCC
>JAGPKD010000013.1:0-10082 GCA_018054125.1 Candidatus Oleihabitans oleiphilus
ATGCTGCTGGTCCACCTGCTATAATCAATGGACTACTTGAGTCTCGTTGGGAACTAAATAGAGGTATTTTCCCTAAAGAAAGAATATTAAGAATATTAGTGTAGCTTAACTCATATTGTAAACTAAATCCCACTATATCAAATTCGTTAAGAGGTCGATAGTTTTCTAAAGAAAATAAGGTTATCCCTTCCTTTATTAATAACTTTTCCAGGTCTACCGCTGGAGAATAAATTCTTTCGGCACAAGAATCAGCTCGTTTATTTATTATTTCATAAAGAATCTTAAATCCCAAATAACTCATCCCAATTTCATATAGGTCCGGAAAGGCAAGGGCAATTTTAATTAATTGGTTATCATCCTCTTTAACAATTTCATTATATTCTTTCCCAGTATAACGACCTGGTTTTTCTACCTGTTTTAACACTCTTCTAATATATTCTTTTTCTATCTCTTTATCGTTTTCTTTATTTATTATATTTACATAAACCTTTCTATTATTATCCTAAGATTATACAAAATACTAAAGGAAAAGACTCCTTAGATGAACATTAAGTAATAACCCTATACCAATAAAGTTTGTAATCATAAAAGTACCTCCATAACTAATGAACGGTAAAGGTAAACCAGTTGCTGGCACTATTCCCATAACCATACCAATATTTATAAAAATATGAAAAAACATAAAAGCCACTACCCCAGTTGCTAAAAATGTTCCCAACAAGTCAGGTGCTTCTTGAGCAATCTTAATACCTTTCCATAATAATAAAATAAATAAAGATAATAATAACAATGCTCCTAAAAATCCCAATTCTTCTCCAATGACCGCAAAAACAAAGTCAGTATGTTGAGCTGGCAGAAACTTTAATTGACTTTGAATACCACTAAATAATCCTTGACCTAATAATCCGCCAGAACCAATTGCTACTTTGGATTGAATTATATTATATCCAGCACCTAAGGGATCAAGTTCCGGATTTAGAAAAAATATTATTCTTTTTCGTTGATAATCCTTCAAAAAGGACCAAAGAACCGGAAATGAAGCCACTAATAGCAAAGATATCATTAAAATATACTTCCATTCAATTCCGGCAACATAAATCATAAACAATACTATAGCTAAAAAAACTATTGCCGTCCCTAAATCAGGCTGTTTAGTAATTAATAACATTAGTATCCCGGTAAACAAAAAAGGCAACAAAAAATATAGAAAATTAGATAATTTATCCTTTTGTCTGCTTAGAAAATCTGCCAGAAAGATAATTAAGGCAATTTTAGCAAATTCGGACGGTTGGACATCAAAACCAGCTACCTTAATCCAGCGGCGAGAACCACCCATTGTCTTACCAAATAAGAGGACATAGACTAACATAATAATCGCCAGTATATAAATGGGAATAGCTATCTTTTCTAGTTGGTGATAATCAATGGTTGCTACTATAAAACAAAGGAATAAACCAACTAAAATGTACAGTAATTGTCTTTTAGTAAATTGCATATCTTCCTCATTGCTAATTTCAGGTTGGGTGGTACTATAAATAACCAGCAAACCAAGGAAACAAAGAACTAATACTAAAAAGATTAGGGAATAATCAATATGCTTAATTAACCGAAATTGGCGATTTAATAAGGACTTATCTGATAAAAACTGTGATGACCTTTTTTCTCCTAACACAAAAATAATATCTCCTATGGCTTCTTAGAAATTTTCAGCTTTTATGATCTCTTTGTTTCTTAATTGAAAATATTTCTGAATAATATTGCTGGCAATGGGAGCAGCAGCCTGACTTCCATCCCCTCCATGCTCTATAAAAACTGTAACACAAACTTCTGGTTTCTCATAAGGAGCAAAACCAACAAACCAGGCATGATTTTCTCCTTGAGGATTCTGAGCTGTTCCGGTCTTACCAGCAATCTTTACCTCTTCAATGTTTGCTGAACGACCAGTTCCATCTTCTACTACCTTCCTCATACCTTTTTTAATAATCTGGAATGTATTTTCAGAAATGCCAATTTTTCTAATTAACTCTGGTTCAAATTTTTTTATAACCTTACCTGACTTAGATACTATTTTTTCAACATAAGCTGGCTTAAAATAATTCCCTTCATTAGCAATAAAACAGAGCATATTATGTATTTGAAAAGGGGTTACCAGTAAAAATCCCTGGCCAATAGACATATTTATAGTATCACCAGGATACCAGGATTGATTAAATGTCTTTCTTTTCCATTCTTGCGATGGTACTAACCCTGCTAACTCCCCTGGTAAGTCAATACCAGTTTTTTCACCAAACCCAAATAATTTTGCGTAATAATCCAATTTGTCAATGCCCAATTTACTTCCCATTGTATAAAAAAATACATTGCAGGAATTGGCGATTGCTTCCACAATTGTTTGATTGCCATGTCCGTTTTCCTTCCAGCATTTAAATAACGAATCACCAAGCTGATAGTAACCAGGACAATAAACTTTGCTATTTAAATCAACAATCCCTTCCTCTAAGGCAGCAATAGCAATAATGAGCTTAAATACTGAGCCTGGTGGATAAATTCCCTGAATAGTACGGTTACATAAGATATTATCCTTGCTTTGAGCTATTTCTTGCCATTGAGTTATGGTCATTTGTTGAGTAAATATATTAGGGTCATAATCTGGATAGCTAACCAGGGCTAATATCTTACCGGTATATGGTTCACTTACCATTATTGCTCCTTTTTTATCTATCATAAGTGTTCGTATATATTGTTGTAAATCACTATTAATGGTCAGGTAAACATCATTCCCGGCTGTTGGTTCTTGAAAGTGAATAGTAGCAATTTCCCTGCCTAGGGCATCTACTTCCACTTCTTTATGACCTTTTTCTCCCCTCAAATAGGAATCATAGAAACGTTCTAAACCAGATTTACCAACTATATCGCCCACAGTTAAATTTCTAAATTCAGATGTTTTTAATTCTTCTTCACTAATCTCGTTTACATATCCTAATACATGTGCCGCAAGGTTTTGATAAAGATATTTTCTTTCAGGTTGCACGGTAAGAATGGTGCCCTTGAATTTATATTTTTTTTCTTCAATTGCTACTATTTTCTCTTTTTCTAAATCCTTTTTAATAGTCAAAGCTTGAAAAGGGTTTTGTCTTAGATTCTCAACTTTATCAATAAGATAGGTAGAATCTACTGCTAAAAGTGAACTAAACTCATTAGCTAAAATCTGATAATCATTCACCTCGGCAGGAATAATGGCAAAATTGACTGCTGGCCTATTAGTTACCAAAAGCTTCCCTTTATGGTCATAAATTTCTCCGCGGGGAGCCTCTTCTACTAGAGAACGAATACAATTATTAATTGCTCTTTGCTCAAACTCCTTACCACGAATTATCTGTAAATACCAAAGATTTACTAATAAAATTGCAAAACATAGAATTATCAAGATAAAAAAATCATGCAACCTTTTTTTAGTAATCTCTTTGGTTACTTTTTTACTTTTCTGATTAAACATATCTTTTCTTTAACTCCAATGCTGACTATGGGCTAATATTTTTTTTATAGCTAAAAAAATAAAAGGAGATATTACACAATTAATTAATGCTTGTAGTAGTATATATTTTCTGGTAATAATAGCAAAATTATAATTACTATGAAATGCGTTTAGTAAAAGATAAATAAGGGTATTATTCAAAAGAGTAAAAAAAAAGGTAGCAATAATGATTATCACTAACAGATGCTCATAAAATATTCTTTCTCTTATTATTCCGGATATATAGCCGATAATGGTTTTAACTAAAGCATTAGTCCCTAAAATATTAATAGAAAAAAGGTCTTTTAGCAAACCCCCGGCAAAGCCAACAATTACACCTTCTTCCGAACTGGAGAGAAAAGATAAACAAATAACTGTTATTAATATTAAATCGGGTTTAACCATATCAATTTTTAAAACATTTACCAAAACCGATTCCAGTATTATAGCGGCAATAATTATTCCAGTTTTTATCCAAAACTTCATTCTTTAATTATCCTTCCCCGATATTCAAGGGGAATCCTTCCCCTTGACAACCCCTGAAATACATAAGATCAAACTCAATATTTATTATTCTCTATTATTCTATTTAACAGCTTATCTTTAATATCTTACTTAGTGTTCTTAAGAATAATGAAATTTCTAGGAAATTTCATTATTCAAGGGGAATCCTTCCCCTTGAGAACCCCTGAAATTAAGATCAAGATTTAATATTGATATTTAATAATCTTTACCATATCTTATCTTTTCTTTAATAACTTATCATCGTATTTCTAAGAATATCGAAATTGCTTGGCAATTACGATATTCAAGGGGAATCCTTCCCCTTGAGAACCCCTGAAATTAAGATCAAGATGGTTTTTAGTTTACAGTTCACTGTTTTTAGTTCAAAGATATGGGCATAATAGTATGATATTATCACCCTCGCACTTTAACTAATATTAATAAGTAAGTTTAAAAGTCATTTTCCTTATTAATTTATCTTAAGAATATCGAAATTGCTAGGCAATTCCGATACTATAAAATTAATACAAACTTAAGAATTTATGTACATTTTTAACAGACTATGATACTCCTGTTTAAATATAGTTTATTTAAATCTTGCTATTAACATGCAGTATAATAGTTTCTTTAATTTTATACCAAATAAATATGTGAGGAATAAAATTAGATCTAGCTAAAACTAATATTCATTAAGCCCTTATTTACCTATGAATTAAGCGTTGGTTATTTAAAAGCGGTGTTTATGCTATATAAATTCATAAATTTATGTTATTACATTATCTTAGATTTAGAATTTATCTGTCCACTCGAAATAGTAATTCAATTTTGCCTAATAAAATTAGCCAAATAAAATAAGGTAAAGTAATTACTCTTTTTATTCTTTTTGGTTCCCTAATTAAACGGTAAATCCATTCCATTCCATGATTCTGCATCCATAAAGGGGCTCGAGGTATTTTTCCAGAAATGACATCAAAACTTCCTCCGATACCTATACATACTGGAACTTCTAATTCATCTTTATGCTTAAAGATCCAAAATTCCTGTTTAGGTACACCCATTCCTACCAATAAAAAATCCGGCTTTTTATCTTTTATTTCCTGGATAATGGTACTTTCACTTTCTTCTGCAATATTATTTAATGCAGTATTGGAATTATCGAAATAGCCATGATGATAACCTACTATATTAATGCCTGGATATTTTTCTATTAAATTTTTAGCTGCTTTTTCAATAACGTTCCTTTCAGCTCCTAATAGATATATTTTATATTTTTTTCTAACTGCTAATTGACAAATATAGTTAATCATATCAATTCCAGTAATTCGTTCAGGTAAAGGCTCTTCTAAAAAAGCAGTAGCCCAGAGTATCCCCGCACCATCTGGAGTAACCAGATCTGCTTTTTTAGTTATATCCAAATATTGTTTATCAGCCCTTGCTCTTAAAATAGCTAAGGTATCAGGAGTTATCACTTGATGAGCTTTTTTCTCACTAACAAAGCGATCCAAATGTTCTAATACCTGAGAGCAATTGAGATGGTCAATAGGTACCCCAAATAACTTTATACGCTGTTTGAATTCATCAACTTCAATAACATTCTGTCCACTTACCACTCTTTGTTTCAACCAGTAATAAGCAAGATAACCAACTACAATCATAGTAATAAATAAGTATAAATTTTCCTGAATCGATACAATTATTGCCACCAAATTTAAATAGACACAAGCCGAAATGATAAGCATATTGGCACCTCTCCAGGAGAATCCCTGATCAATGAATTGCTGTCTTAGCTTACTACTATTGATACTTTCCAAATAATCTTCTCGTAAATAACTAGCAATAAAAGAATAAGAAGTATCCACAATGGGAAATCCTAGAATAAGAAATGGTGTTAAAAGAGTTAGCGCAGCAGTACTTTTTAAGACACCTACAATAGCGATAATGGCCAGAATAAATCCAAAAAACATATAATAAGAAGAAAAATTAATATTTTTTGCTGTACCTTTTTTCTTTAAATAAATAATTACTGAGGAAAATATAATTAGAAAGACAGATAATATCTCAGCCATTATCAATCCCTGACGTTGAAAAAGAGACACCACAAAAAAGGTTAAAGAGGCAATAAATACTATAGTTGGGGTTATTTCACCCAAATCATCAGTTTGCCCTATTGAGTTAGTAATGGCAAGCAACCAGATAATGGTAATGGGAATAGAAAGATTATTAAGATACCAGTAGCTACCAGAATAATTTCTTAAAAAATCTATTCTTACCCCAACTGCAAGAACTATAAAGGCTATTAAGGTTTGAAAAAATAACTTTAGCCAGAGTGGCAGTTTTCTCTTCTGGTCATATTTTCCTAAATATATCATCAATATTCCGGCAAAAAAAATGCCTATAATTTTAATAATAGTAGTTAGCCCGTAAGACAAATAAACCTCCTCTCCCTCGAAGGGAGAAAATTAGGGTGAGAGTGACAAAGCATTCTTTTAGCAATATTTTAACACAACTATATTATTATCGAAACTAAATTTTATTTTGAATCAAAATTTAAACAATAATTAACTTTTATAGTCAATATTTCTTGAAAAGTTTAAACCATTCTACCGTTTCTTTTAATCCCACTGGTAAATGATATTTTGGTTTCCAGCCCAAATATTGCTCTGCTAATTGATAATCAAGAATACTTTTTCTTAAATCTCCAGGACGAGGTGGACCGTAATTAGCACTTTTAGTAAAGCCAATTATTTTCTGTAAATAAGAAAACAATTGATTTACGGAAACACCTTCCCCTGTTGCTATATTAAAAGCATTAAAAACATTTTTACTTCTATTATCGTTTCTTAACTTTGTTAATTTTAGCATATTTTCTATACTGAGTAAACAGGCCTCAGCAACATCTTTTACAAATACATAATCTCTAATATAGTCCCCGTCTCCGTTAATAATAGGAGTTTCGTTATTCAACATTTTATTAATAAATATGGCAATAACCCCTGCCTCACCATAAGGATCCTGCCTTGGTCCATATACATTTCCATAGCGCAGAGAAATATAATTCAATTGATAGGTATGATAATAAAAATTTAGATAATATTCAGAAGTCATTTTGGAAATACCATAGGGAGAATTAGGGCAAAGAGGACTATCTTCCTTAATGGGAAATGAGGTACATTCACCATAAATTGTTCCTCCACTGGAAGCGAAGATAAACCCCTTTACTTTATTTGCCAAGGAGAGCTCTAGTAGATTTAACAATCCCATAATATTGCTCTGAGCATCTAATTTGGGATTTTTAACAGAAAAGGATACACTTATCTGGGCAGCTTGGTGACAAATATAATCTGGCTTTTCAAGATTAAAAATTTTTTTCAACTCAGGATCATTAATATCAATTTGGTAGAACTGGGCTTCTGAATTTATATTTTCTGGCTTTCCTCTAGATAAATCATCTACAATTACCAGCTCATATCCATTCATAATTAATAAATCCACAATATGGGAACCAATAAATCCTGCACCCCCGGTAACCAGCACTTTCTCTCTTTTGGCCTGTTTCATTTCTTTTCTCCTCATCAGTATTCTTTTATTATTTTTTTTATTTTCCAATTCATTTATTACTTAATTATAAATAGAAAATAGTAAACACTATAGCAATCAAACTACAAATGGCACTTATTGCCAATAATAGTAATACAGCATTACGATGGGTAATACCGCGATTTAGCAGGCGATGATGCAAATGACCCTGGTCTGCCTGAAATATCGGTTTATGACCTCGATATCTCCGCCATATGGCAAAAAGAGTATCTATTAACGGTAAAGCTAATACTATTAGCGGCACAATTAAAAGTAATAATTTTTCTGAAAAAATTACCCATAATATAGCTGTAGAGGCAATCAGATAACCGGCAAAGGTGCTACCAGAATCCCCTAAAAATATCTTAGCAGGATAAAAGTTATAGCGAAAAAAGGCCATCATACTTCCTAGAAGGGCTACATTTAGAAAATTATATATTTGATAACCATTCTTTATTAAAAAACCTAGAACAGTAAAGGTAAATAAGGAAATAATGGAGATACCGCAGGCTAAACCATCTAATCCATCAATAAGATTAACAGAATTGGTAACACCCACAATCCAAAAAAGCATTACTGGATATAGAAGATAACCAGCATAACTCAAAAAAGAGAGTTGTTGAATAATAAATTGGTTTATCATATCAGTATGATAAACAAGAAGTAATAAGGCTGGTATCATTTGAATGATAAATTTATGAAGTGGTTTTAAATCGACAATATCATCTACAACACCTAACAGTAAAATAATAATACTTCCTGCTAACAACGCTGTAACTTTCTCCTGAAAAGGAACAAAAAAAAGAATGCTTAATAAAAAACCAAAAAAAATTACTATACCCCCTAAATTTGGGATAGAATCACTATGAATTTTACGATATCCAGGTTTATCAACAAAATTCTGTTTTCTTGCTAAACGAGCAATATAAGGGGTAAGAATGTAGGAAACAAAAAAAGCAATAAATACCACTGCAATAAATACCACTATAGTTTATTTCCCCTTTCCCTTGAGGAACCCTTTATTTTCCTCTCAATCTTATCATTCTCACTAAACAAAGAGAATATATTATCTTTTAATATCTTGTCTTTAATTACTCAAATGGGATGAATAATACCATAACTTTTTTAAATTCCGATACTACTACTAATTATTATAATTATTTCCTACAAAATTACCATCTATAATTGGAAATAGATAATCAATTTAACAAGCTATTTCCTTGAAAAAAATAACCTTTCTGCATTATTATGATAAATCAATTGAAGTGTCTCCTCATCCAGATTCAAACCACGAAAAATTCTGTTGGGATCAATATTTTTTCTTGCTTCTTTAGACATCATTTTATAAATACTTATAGGTAAGGTGAATTCATTTTTTTCCAGCAAATCCATATAAGCTAGATGTACATCATCGATATAGGCACGATTTTTGGCTCTATAACTAGTTACAACTAAATCAGTTCCATAAGTAATTCTATCTCCATAAGTAACAAAAAAATCCCGAAAGGCACTGATGTTATTGGAGATCCTACCAAAGCCTGCAACCAAAAAATCAGGATGACCAAAACTAATATCAGTATATAATTGGGGATATTCCTCCATCAAATAAGCTAAGCGAGATAAATTACCGGAGGAGAGCATAAAATGAGGAACAATTATAACCAATCGTGGAAGCTCTTGCAAGATATGTTCCAATTCCTTGGAAAAAAGTCCAATATTAATATGGTACAAAATAGGAATGTTTTCCAGCTCACAATAAGCATATATTTCCATCATGCCAGGATCAGTTAATGGTAAATTAAAAAATAAATCATAAAAAGTTTTATGACCATTATACAACTTAACTCCAGTAGCTCCCTTGGTAATATATTGTTTTAATTTTTCCAATTTTTTATCATCTCGAGGATCTAAGGTTACCAGAGCTGCAAATTCATCAGGATATTCTTTACTCATTTTGATTATAAATTCATTATTTTTTTCATAACCGCTAAAGCCATAATCAGGATTAAGATAGAAAGTAAAATCAGAGGTACCCAGTAATACCATTTTTTTAACCTGACAGTCTTCCATAGCTTTTCTCAGAAGAGGTAGATTTTCTTCACTTTGAACATGCTCATGGGCATTGATAATGTTAAAATTAGCTCTCCTGTTGTGCACCTCTTCTGATATTTTGGCAATCTGGGCAGAAGGAAGATTATCAATCCATAATGGTAATAATCCTCTTTGTCTCAAACCAATAAATAACAAAACTACAATAACTATTATACTTGTGCTGTAAAAGATAATATCAAACCATTTTTTCTTATGAGTAACATTCTGCTTTTCTTGTTTTTTCTTTTTTACCATTCAATCTTACCCCTCATTTATCTTAACAAAATCCCTTTAATTATACCTAATTATCTGTATATTTTCCAAAAGATATTCAAGGGGAATCCTTCCCCTTGAGAACCCCTGAAATAAAATCAAAACCTAATATTGATATTTAGTA
>JAGPKD010000013.1:10182-23071 GCA_018054125.1 Candidatus Oleihabitans oleiphilus
ATAGTAAGGTCTTTAATATTTTATCTTTGATATCTATCTTTGGTTTATTCAAGAATATCGAAATTGCATGGCAATTCCGATATTCAAGGGGAATCCTTCCCCTTGAGAACCCCTGAAATAAAATCAAAACCTAATATTGATATTTAGTAATAGTAAGGTCTTTAATATTTTATCTTTGATATCTATCTTTGGTTTATTCAAGAATATCGAAATTGCATGGCAATTCCGATATTCAAGGGGAATCCTTCCCCTTGAGAACCCCTGAAATAAAATCAAGATTGTATTAAGTTATAATATTTACTTAATCTATTTGATTTCTTATCTTTTATTTTTATCTTTGTCTTTTTTTAATAAGTATAGAAATTGCTTGGCAGTTAAGATAATATCAAATAATATTAATTAATTGTAACACCTTTGAAAACAAGTTATAATTTAAAAAAGTAAAAAAATACAATCGGGATATACTATGCCTAAATTTTATAGGGGATTTACAAAAAAAAAGATTTTCTCAACTTTTACTTTTTTCTTCTTTTTTTTATTTTTTTATTTCTGGCTTAGTTGTAGTTGCTATAATTTCTCTTTTTACCTCTCTCAATCTCAGGTTCAGGCACAAATCTATGACCCTGCTCTCCATTGGCAAGTATTGGAAAGTAAATATTTTTCGATAATCTTCCCTCAAAAAAGTTCATCCGAAAAACCATATTACTATGAAGAGATAGCACTTCATATTGCAGAAATAGCTGATCAATTATGTGAGCAGATAACCCCTCAATTTGGAAAACCCCCCAAGCCAGATCATAAAATTGGCTTAATTTTAGAGGATTTTGGCGATTATATTTATGGTTTCGCTTCGGTACTTCCTCATCGCACTATTCGTATTAATCTAACGGCACCTGGATTTAAAAATTTTAATACCAAATTTGATAGCTGGTTAAAAATATTAATAGCTCATGAATATACTCATTTAGCTCATTTTGATATGACCAACAAAGGCACCACTTTTCTGCGCTTTTTTTTAGGTCAAATTATTGTTCCCAATGCACTACAACCCCTCTGGTCAATTGAAGGACTGGCTATTTATAATGAAAGTAAATTCAATCCCGGGGGACGTCTGCTAGATAGTAGATATGAAATGTATCTACGTTCAGACTTTCTAGAAAATCGATTAAAAAAAATGGATCAATTAGCGGGAGACTATTTAGTCTCCTGGCCTGGTGGAAACGCACCATATATTTATGGACAATCTCTGGTTCATTTTATTGCCCAGGAATACGGGGAAGAAAAACTTATTGCTATCAGTGAAGAATTTTCTTCTTTTCCTATTCTGGGAATAAATTGGGCCTTAAAAAAGGTTTTAGGAATAGATCAAAACGAACTCTTTCAAAATTGGAAGAATAAGAAACAAAACTATTATGAGCAACAAATAGAGCAAATAGAAAAATTTAGTAAAATAACTGAATCCCAGCAATTAACAAATCATGACTATTGGGTTGATGAACCAATGTGGCTTTCCACTGATGAAAATGAAAACTGTCTTCTTTACAAAGTATTCACTCCGAAACTCTATCCTACTATTCGAAAATACGATCTGAATTCTAAAAGGGAGAGTATTCTTATCAAGAGAACCTCTGGTAATAATATCTCCTATTGTTTATCACCAGATAATCAATACCTCCTCTATTCCAAGTTGCTTAAATATAATAATCACTATACCTATCACGATCTTTTTCTGTATGATCTAAATACTGGCAAACAAAAACAAATTTCAGAAGGATTGAGGATTAAAGACCCCAGCTGGCATCCCGATCATTCCACTGCTAAGATAGCTGCCGTAATTAACCAGGCTGGCACAAATAACCTGGTCCTTTTCTCAATTGATAAATTTCTCCCGGAAAATTCTTTTTCCCAGAATAATTTTTTATCTTTTTCTGACCTGCTTTTCTTGACCGATTTTAGTGACGGAGAGCAAATTTCTCAACCAGTATGGTCACCACAGGGTAATAAAATTGCCTTTTCTCTATGGTATAAAGGTTATCAGGATATTTATATACTTACTATTGATGAAGACTACCAAGTTCAATCTATCAGACCAGTCACTCTGGACAATTATACTGATATTAGTCCTAACTGGTCTAAAGATGGCAACTATCTTTTTTTCTCTTCTGACCGAAGTGATATTTTTAACATTTATGCTTATTCTTTAAATGAGGAAAGGTTATTTCGCCTGACTAATGTTATCACTGGTGCATTTGAACCAGCAGTTTCTCCTGACGGAAAAGAAATAGCTTTCATTCAATACCATTCTTCCGGGTATGAACTACATATAGCCAAAACCAAAGATTTATTATGGAAGTTAACCAATAATACCCCCTCAGAGGCCATAATACCCACGCCAATAATTAAAAATAATGTAGTTATTTTCCCCTCATCCCAAACCAATAACAAAAATGATATAGATTATCAACTGGAATTGCCTAATACCGCTCAACAATTGGAATTGGTTACAGATTATAAAATTACCCGTTATTCATCCTGGGATAGCATCATACCAACTTACTGGATTCCTTATGGGAATATAAACGAACACGACCTGTATTTAGGTTTTTCGACACTCGCTCAAGATTACCTTGGATTTTATAGGATGCCTTTAACTTTAGCTTATGGTTTTTTTAATAATTCCCTATTTTATGATTTTCAATTAACAAATTATAGATACAATCCAGTAATATCACTATCGTGGGAAGGAGAAACGTCTTTATCTTCTCAATTTCAGCTATCATTACAATTTACCAAAGAAGGCTATACTTCCCAACAGGATTCTGGTAGACTTTACCATAAAAAATATTCCTTAAGATTACAAAGTGAATCTTTTTTAAACGAGAATAAAAACAAACAGGAAAATAATTTTATCACAAATCTTACTAGAATCAATTCCTTGATTCTAAGTTATAATTATGATGATACAGAACGATATCAAGCATCTATCAGCCCTGAAATAGGACTTTCCCTTTCTTTTAATTATCAATATGCTACTTCAATCTTAGAGAGCGATGTTACCTTTCATAAAATACTTTTTGAGGCAAGAAAATATCTTCCACTTCCCGCTCAGAATCAGGTTTTGGCACTAAGAATGGTTGGGGGAATTGTTACCGATGAAATAAATGATAAATTACAATTTAATTTGGGCGGAAATAACTCCTCTTCCTATCTCAGTTCAGTAAATACTGATTCCTTTCCTTTAAGAGGATTCCCCCCTTCTTCTTTCATTGGTAATCATTTGTTTCTTACTTCTTTAGAATATTGTTTCCCCATCAAAAAAGTAGAGCAAAAAATTGGCTTTAAATGGGCATCTCTTTTTTTAGAGAGAATCTCTGGAAAATTATTTTTAGAAGCGGGAAATACCTGGCAAAAAACTATACTCCCTAACCTTGGGGAATTAAACATTTCTGGGGGCATTGAGTTAAATTTCAAATTTAAACAAAGGTATGATGAACCATTAATACTAACTTTAGGAATAGGAAAGGCACTTACTCAACCGTTAAAACCCCGTCTCTATGGGCAGATAGGATTTTCTTTCTAAGCTTTAAATTAGGCGCACTCTACTATCATCAGCCAGAACAAACTCATAAACTCTGGGCATTTCTCCTGAACGATAAATATGAACATCCTTACCAATTAAACAGTTTTGCATACGAAACTTTACATTCTTAATACGGGTATTGGCCATAATAACACTGTATTCAATCTCACTCTCTTCCACTTCCACACCATCAGAAAGAGAGGTAAAAGGACCTATATAAGAATTAATAACTCTAACATTTGCACCAATTATCACTGGCCCCAGTATAGTGGAATTAATAATTTCAACACCTCCAGCTAGATTAACCCTACCAAAAACCTTTGATTTGCTATCAATATTTGCCTTATCTAAATCTCGGTGGATATCTTCCAAAATTAGTCTATTCGCTTCAATAATATCCTCAGGTTTCCCAGTATCCTTCCACCAGCCTTCAATTATTTCAGCTTCTACCTTATATCCGTTATCTATAAGCCATTGAATTGCATCAGTTATCTCTAATTCACCTCGAGCAGATGGTTTGATATGCTCAATAGCCTGGTGTATTGTTTTATCAAAAAAATAAACACCTATTAAGGCTAAATCAGTTTTAGGTACTTTAGGCTTTTCGATCATACGGATAATCTGGTTATCTTTTAACTCAACTACCCCAAATTGCTCTGGATTCTCTACTCGAGTTAATAAAACAAAAGCCTGAGTTTTTCTTTTTTCAAACTTTTCTTTATATTGACTAATACCATTTTTCAACAAATTATCACCTAAAAACATTAAAAACGGTTCATCCTGAAGAAAGTCACGAGCAACTTGAACAGCATGAGCAAGCCCAAGCGGCTCTGATTGCATAATATAGCTAATATTTACATTCCATCTCTTGCCATCGCCAATTGCTTGCTTAATATCTTCACCAGTTTCCTCCCCAATTACTATGCCAATCTCTTTAATGTCACATTCGGTAATCTTTTCAATTCCGTATTCCAAAGCAGGTTTATTAGCTAAAGGTATTAAATGCTTAGCGCTGGTATAAGTTAATGGCCTTAAACGAGTTCCTTTACCGGCACATAAAATTATCGCCTTCATATAATTTATTCCTCCCTCATCATACTACCTGATATTGTAACATGTTTGGAAATAAAATAAACTATTTTTCGTTAATAGAGTTATTATCTTATTACTAATTAATATCCCAAATTTTCTCCTACTAATAAAATGGTAATATCTGATAGACTTGGCTTTTTCTCCATAACAACTGACACTTTACACATTCGCTGGGGGGTTTGGCAATCAGTACATTTCCCTGTTAAAGCACAGGGTGTATTTAAATTTAATCGTTCGCCATTTAAAGGACCAGCTATATTCTTTATCCTGGCAAAGGCTTCCTCTAAATTTTCTACAATTTTATTGGCACCAGCTACAATTATGGTCTTTTTCGGCCCAAAAATCATGGCAGCAACCCTATTACCAGTTCCATCAATATTTACCAGTTGCCCATTCATAGTAATGGCATTAGAGCTGGTAAGATAAACATCACTGGTTAGACCAGCTCTTCTTCTGGCAATCTTTTCTTCCCTGGATAATGATTCTGCCCAATCAGCAAATATAATATTACCTTGTTTTTGTAAAGCTTCCACTAATCCTATCTCTCTTACGGTAACTGAACCACCGATCCCTATGGTAGCATCTTTAGGAATAAAGGAAAGTATTTTATTCAGAGCTTCTTTAGAATTATCTACATAATATGCTTCATAACCATTAGTTTTAAGGGCATCTATTGTTATTTTACTTCTTTTACGGTAAATATCTTTCCATATTTCCTGTTTCATAAAAGTCCCCTCCTGCTATCTTTATATATAGACTATTACTTCTAGTAATTTAATAATTTAATATTCTAAAATTTGAAATATTATAATATTATTTCTATTTATTTGCTTAATAATTTGTATTTAACCTTGTTTGTTTTGCCTTTCTTTACATTCTTGTTCATAGGCTCTTTCTCTCATTAAATTTTTATAGCTTTTATCTTGAAAGGTATATTTAAAGTTAGTATGTAAATCGTAAGTGCCTTCAATTAATGCTACTACATCCTCTACAAAGACTAATTCCTCATCAGTGGGAATAACAAATATCTTCACTGGCGAATCTATTGCCGAAATATCAGACTCTTTATTTCTGGTTCGAGCTAATCTGTTCTTTTCCGGATCGTACTTAATTCCCAATATTTCCAAACCTTCCAGTACTTTAGCTCGAATAATGTCACTCATCTCACCTACTCCAGCTGTAAAGACCAGGGCATCTAATCTTCCTAGAACAGCAGCATAGGCTCCAATATATTTTTTCAAGCGGTAAGTTTCCATTTCGATTGCTAATTTAGCTCGTTCATCTCCTTCTTCAGCAGCGGAAACCACATCTCTTCGGTCTACATACTTTCCGGTAATACCCAATAAACCACTTTTCTTATTTAATATAGCATCCATCTCTTGGGGGGAATAACCCTCTTTCTGCATAACATAAAAATCTAAGGCGGCATCATGATCACCAGCTCGGGTTCCCATAATAGCACCTTCTAAAGGGGTAAAGCCCATACTAGTATCATATGATACGCCATTCTTTACTGCATTTATACTTACTCCATTTCCGATGTGACAACTAATTAGATTGCACTGGAAAGGGTCTTTATTTAACAGTACGGCAGCCCTTTTGGCAACATATAATAAGGAGGTGCCATGAAAGCCATATCTTCTTATTCTATATTTTTCATACCACTGGTAAGGTACCGCATACATGTATACATATGATGGCATAGTCTGATGCCAGGCTGTATCCATAATAGCAGCATGGGGTATATCTGGTAATAATTCCATAGCCGCTTCAATACCCATAATATTAGGGGGATTATGTAAAGGGGCAAGTATGGCCAATTCTTTAAAAGTTTTTAGTACTTCCTCGTTAATAAGAACAGACTTGGAAAATTTTTCCCCACCGTGGACTACCCTATGACCAACAGCAGAAATCTCGGACAAATCTTGGATAGCTCCATACTCTGGATGAATCAGAGTATCTACTATTAATTTTATAGCCTCTTTGTGAGTAGGACAATCATGTTTTAGGGTAATCTTTTCTTTATTATTAACTTCATGAACACAGAAAGAATTTCCTATAGTTACTCTTTCCACTATGCCTTTGGCAATTATCTCTTTCTTCTCCCAATTATAAAGCTGGTATTTTACTGAGGAACTACCGCAGTTAAAAGATAAGATAATCATAATTAAAAACTCCTTTATTTTTTTGTTGTTTAAATCACTATAAATCCATATAAATCTATAATTTATTCTTTTTGGTTGTAGAGCTTTAGAGTTAATTCTAAAAATGAAAATTTTAGAGTCAACATTTTGCTAAAATAAACATCACCTCCCTTGATTTATATCTTTTCTTTTAGAAATTATTAATTTTAATAAAAAGTAAGTGGAATTGTTTAGCAACTCTATGGCATTTAATAAAAAAAGACAGTTTTTATTATACCAGCCTTACTGTGGTTTAGCAATTTTGGGAATATTTATTATATCTTTGTTTAAAGTGAGATTTTATATTTTCTTTGTTCAAAATGATAATAGAAATAGAAGTATTTATGAAAAGCATTCTTGTAAACTCAGTCTAATAAATTTAGCCTAAGTAAGCCTTAATTACTTTCGGATTTTTTGCTACTTCGTTGGCAGGTCCTTCTAAAATAATGTTTCCTGTTTCTAATACATATGCCCTGTGAGCCACCTCTAAAGCCATATGAGCATTTTGTTCAACTAATAGAATGGTAGTTCCTTCCTGATTTACCTGTTTTATGACTCGAAATATTTCTTGTACCAATAAAGGAGCTAACCCCATGGATGGTTCGTCCAACATCATTAATTTTGCCCGAGCCATCAATCCCCGTCCTAAAGCTAACATCTGTTGTTCTCCTCCTGATAAAGTCTCCCCAAGCTGAAATTTTCTTGTCTTTAATATTGGAAACAAATCATACACTTTATTCATATCTTCCTGTATAGCAATTTTATCTTTTCTTCCCCAGGCAGCAAGCTCTAAATTTTCTTGCACGGTAAGCGGACCAAAAATAATTCTACCTTCCGGAACATGAACAATACCTTTCTTAACTAAATCATAGGCGGGTATTGACAATAAGTTTTCATTACAAAATGTGATATTTCCTCTCTGTGGTTTTAAAAGATTTGATATGGTGTTTAAAGTCGTCGTTTTCCCGGCTCCATTTGCTCCAATCAAAGTGACTATTTCACCCTGTTTGACTTCAAAAGAAATTCCTTTCAAGGCTCGAATTGGCCCATAGCTTACCTCTAAATTATTAATCCTTAACATTTTTTCTTTCTTCTCCCAGGTATGCTTCTATTACTCTTGGATTTTTTTTAATTTCCTCAGGTGTCCCTTCTGCAATTTTGATTCCAAAATCCATTACCATTATTCTCTCACAAATTCCCATCACGAATTGCATTTGATGTTCTATTAAAAAAATAGTCAATTGAAAATCTTCCCTTATTTTTCTTACTAACTCCATCAGCTTCACCGTCTCATAAGGATTCATTCCTGCAGCTGGTTCATCCAGTAAGAGTAAGCTAGGTTGTGTTGCTAATGCTCGAGCTATTTCTAATTTTCTTTGCTCACCATAGGGAAGATTCCCTGCTAAAAGGCCACTGTAGGTGTGTAAATTAAATAAACGTAATAATTCCATAGCCTGCTTAGTCATTCTTTCTTCCACTAAATGATACTCTTCGTTTCTGATAATACTAGCGAAAATGCTGTAATGAGTACGAAAATGGTAGGCAATTAAAATATTATCCAGAACAGTAAGACCGGGAAAAAGACGAATATTCTGAAATGTTCGAGCAATACCTTTCTGGGTAATTTTATGAGAGAGAAGACCTGCGATATTTTCTCCTTGAAAAATTATTTCTCCAAAATTGGGAGGGTATATTCCAGTAAGTACATTAAATACTGTTGTTTTACCTGCCCCATTAGGTCCTATCAATCCAATTAGTTCATTTTTTTTAATTTGAGCATTAAATTTCTCCACTGCTTTTAGTCCACCAAAATAACAACTAAGATCTTTTATTTCTAAAATCATCATTGCTTTATCTCTTTTCTCTTAGGGACTAAAAAGTGAAATTCACGATTACCAAAGATACCATCAGGTTTCCTTAACATTAATATAACTAAAAGTAATGGATATACAACCAATCTCCATTGCTGAAAATTGAGCACTCTCAAAAATTCTGGAAGAATGGTAAGACCTGTGGCAGCTAATATGGAACCGGTAATACTCCCCATTCCACCAGCATAAAGATAAATAAGATAATCAATAGATTTGATAAAACTGAAATTGTCTGGATGAATAAATCGCAATACATGGGCAAAAAGTCCCCCTCCTACACCGGCAAAAAAGGCACTCAAACTGAAAGCAATAATCTTATAGTGGGTAGTATTAACCCCCATTGCCTCAGCGGCTAACTCATCTTCTTTAATAGAAAGGCATGCTCTACCATGAGTGGAATAAATAAAATTACGCATAATGATAACTGATAAAATGGCTATCACGTAGACCAGCCAGAATTTAGAAAGTGCCGGAATAGTTGATAATCCTCTTGGTCCACTTAATCTACTTATCGTTCCGGAAAATTTTACCAAGCCTATATCTTTTAAAAAAGCAGAAATTTCATCAGTAGCTCGAATGATAGAACGAACAATTTCACCAAAGGCTAAAGTAACAATAGCCAGATAGTCTCCTTTCAATCTTAAAGTTGGCAATCCAATAAGGTAACCGGCAAGAGCAGCCATTAATCCTCCCATAAGGAGAGAAAAAATAAATAAGGCCAATTGCGGAAAATAAGACATATTTGCTGCCTTAAATAAAATAGTGGTAAAATAAGCAGAAGTGTAGGCACCAATACACATAAAACCGGCATGACCTATAGAGAATTGGCCGGTAAAACCATTAATCAGGTTTAAGCTTACAGTCATAATAACATTAATGAGGGCAAACACCAGAACTTGCATGTAGTAACGAGTAAGAATCCGGGGAAAAATGGGAATTGTTCCATTTAGCATTTCAATCATTAAATAAACTATAAAGGCAACTAGTATAAATTTATAGTAATTCTTTATCAAGAAAAATATTTTTTTTATCATACTGATAATCTATACCTTTTCTTTAGTAAATTTACCTAACAACCCTGCTGGCTTAAAGATTAATACCACAATTAAGATAACGAAAGCAATACCATAGCCAAAATTGGAATTGATGGAAGTGGCAAAAGTTTCAGAAACACCCATTAAATAACTACCTAACATTGCTCCTGGAATATTGCCAATCCCTCCCAACACAGCAGCAATAAATGCCTTAAGACCAGGCCATATACCTAAATAAGGAGACTGTAATTGTCCATAATTCAGAGCAAACAAGGTGCCTGCAGCAGCAGCCAGGGAAGTTCCTATTCCAAAGGTAATAGATATAATTTTGTCGATATTAATGCCCATCATTAAAGAAGCATCTTTATGAAAGGCAACAGCTCTCATTGCCTTTCCAATCATTGTTTTTTTAACAATATATTGTAATAAGATCATCAAAATAATAGTTATCGAGATGTTTAAAATCTTAATATTATTGATTGATACCCCCGCAAAGTTGTATGTCTTATTAGCAATTAAAGCAGGAAAAGGTATAAATGCTGGCCCAAAAACAATCTTATTAAGTGGAAAGGGAACACTATTTGGAGAAAGAGCAAAAAAATTTTCTAAAAATAGGGATACACCAAGTGCAGTAATTAAGGCAGCTAATCTTGGTTTAAACCGTAAAGGTTTATAAGCAATCTTCTCAATGGTCATACCCAGTAATGCAGTAACAGCCATTGAAGAAATTAGAACAATAATAAATGTAAAACGATAGTTTTTGGAAATTAAATAATGTCCTAAAAAACAGGATATATAAGCTCCAAACATAAATAGGTCACCATGGGCAAAATTAATAAGTTTTATAATTCCATAGACCATGGTATATCCTAAAGCAATTAAAGCATAGATACTGCCTAACTGAATGCCATTAATTAACTGTTGTAAGAAAGACTGAAAACCAAAAGATAAGATATAAAATAATAGACATAACAAGATAATGACAGAAATAAAAAAGTATTTTTTCCAATTGTCTAATTTATTGTAAATCAATATATCATTATTTAAAGTATCATAAAACTGTTTTTTAGTCATCTTCTGTTCAAAATATTGTAAAACATATTTTTTTCTTTATTGGCATTATATCATCCTAATATCAGGAATATCAGGACATTACTTCTAATAAAGTAATGTCCTGAATAGTGATTTTTATTCAATATCTCTTAAAATTAAAATCTTTTATGGATTAATTGTTTTGTAATAAACAAATTTGCCATCTTCTACTTTAATTATGGCTGCACTTTTAATCGGATTACGATTTTCATCATAAATAATTTGACCGGAGACAACTTCTTTATTAAAAGCTTTAATTGCATCTCTGATAGCTGCACCATCTGTAGATCCAGCTCTTTCTAAAGAATCAATCAAAATCAGGGCTGAATCATAACCCAAAGTACCAAAGGAATCTGGGGTTTGACCATATTTTTCTGAATATTCTTTTACGAAATTTTGTACAATAGGTCTTGGATCTTCAGAAGAATAATGGTTGCAGAAAAACCCGCCGTCGATTGCCTTACCAGCCAATTTTGTTAGTTCAGCTGAATCCCAACCATCAGCACCTACAAATGTAGCCGTAATCCCTAAATCACGAGCCTGTTTTGCTTCTAAAGCAACAGCATTATAGTAGCCTGCTAAAAAGAGCACATCTGGATTAGCAGCTTTGATATTAGTTAATTGGGCAGAAAAATCAACAGTTTTACTTTCTTCAGTAAAAGATTCGTAAGCTACTATTTCACCACCCAATTTTTCAAAAGTTTTCTTAAACACTTCAGCTAACCCTTTGGTGTAATCATTAGCATTATCAAAAATCACTGCTCCTTTCCTGGCATTTAAATCATTATAACTAAAATTTGCCATTATGGCTCCCTGGAAGGGGTCAGTAAAGCAAGCCCTAAAAATATAATCACCAGTAAGCGTCACCTGTTCCGCAGTAGAGGAAGGACTAATTATCGGGATTCCTGCATCCTGAGCAATGGGTGCACCTGCTAAAGTGCAAACGCTTGTTACGGCACCTATTATAGCAATTACTTCATCTTGATCCAGCAGTTTACGAAAAGCATTTGCTGCAACCTCTGCAATACCCTGATCATCTTCTACAATATATTTTATAAGATATTTTGTGCCACCAATGTTGACACCACCTGCAGCATTCACTTTATCAAAAGCCAACATGGAACCATTCTTAATTGAATTTCCAAATGTAGCAACATGACCGGTCAGTGGAGCAACACCGCCAATTTTAATTTCAGCTGCAATCCCAGTTGAGATAGCAAACAAAACACAACCTAAAACTATTAAAAAACACAATTTTTTGTTCATTTCAATCTTTTTATATCTCCTTTATTATTTATTAATCTTTAAAATAAGGTAAAACATTAACTGTATTTAGAAAAATATTTTTTAAATAGCTTTTAACATAAATCACCCCCTTTAAAAGAAATTTCTAAAAGAATCTTATTTCATATAGGTTAGTTTTTTATTTTATGCTTTAAATATATAATATAAATCATCTATATCTATATAAGATAAGAATAAATAATAAATAAGTAATGCAAAAATCTGATCTAAATTATGATTATATTTTTTCATGTATACTATAAATTACTATAATTTGTCAAGAGTAAGTACTATATTTTCTGTAAGAGAGAATAAAGTTAAATAAGATAAACTTGAAATGGGTCATCAAGAGTCCCCATAATAAATAAAAGATAATCCAATATATTAGGAAGGATAATTTAAATAAAATGTGAGAAGTATTATGCTGAATATTTTGAACCTTTTTCTGAAAGATCAAAAATAAATGTTAAAGAATCTAAAAAGAATTAATTTTTTATAGATATAGGTAATAATTCTTTAATCATATCATTACCCCATTTTCCAATATGATTTCTTTTTAACACTTCTTGCATCTTTCTATTACGACTTATCTGTTCTTCCACAGGCATTTCTAATGCCTCCTTTATAGAAGATACAATAGCGGAAATATTATCAAACAATATTTTTTCTAATGACACAAAAACAAAAATAATAGCAAACGATGTATTTACAATAGACACAGCAGCCTCGATATTATCATCTGTAAATATGCCG
>JAGPKD010000095.1 GCA_018054125.1 Candidatus Oleihabitans oleiphilus
AGGAAATTGCCATGACTATCATTAAAGGCGGAATACCAGAAGAACAGATTGAGCAGGAATTAATAAGTCTTCTCAATCAGGCTAATAGAAAAGTATTAGAATTGGGAGCAGAGCCAGATGAAAAGACCGGACAGATTCTCATTATTTCTAAAAGAGAGTATGATGAAGTAATTCAAAAGATTCAACAAAGTGATGGTGAATTAATTGTGCGCTTACTTGCTGCAATGAATGTTATTCGAGGAGAAATGGTAATTGCTAATTTTGCTATTCTGGAAAATAAACTGATCTTTACAGAAAACGAAGTTATTTTGGTGGAAGAGATACCGGTTATAAATGATGCGAAAGAAGCTGAAAATAGATTATTTTCTATCTTGCGTAAAGTGAATCTTAAGGCGTTACAGGAGGGTATTATCCCGGAGCCCCGGACCAGTTTGGTAGGCACTATTTCTGCGGTTAATCTCTTTGAGATGGTTAGAACCATTGTGCAGAGTGAAACTGCATTGCAGATTAAGGTTATTGTTCTTGATGACACCTGGACTACTGGTCCCCTTAGAGTCAGGATGGAAGCAGAAAAGATTTTACATTAAAATATAAAAATAAAAAATAGTCGATAGTATTTAGTTAAGAAAAATAATTGATAATCAAGAAAAGTTTAACTTATCCAATTCCAATAAATTTGAAAATTAGGGGCAAAAAGCAAAAAGATAGTAATTTTTTTCATAATATGCTTGACATTCATAAATTTA
Organism: Candidatus Oleihabitans oleiphilus; assembly: GCA_018054125.1. Lineage (GTDB taxonomy): Bacteria > Atribacterota > Phoenicimicrobiia > Phoenicimicrobiales > Stramentimicrobiaceae > Oleihabitans > Oleihabitans oleiphilus. The sequence goes on from JAGPKD010000095.1 coordinate 747, forward strand.
CCATTCTATAATAATAACAAAGTTCTTTGGTAAAGGCTTGCCTGAGTTAATTTACCTAAAAAAATTGATATAAAAAGATTTGTATCATTTCAATTTTATAAATAAGGCGGGAAGAAAGGAGGTGAAAAAAATTTGGTACCTGCTTTATTTATCCGGAAATGGTACAAACATCCATCTTAATTCTTCTATAAAGACACCTTAGTGAGGAAACGAAGGATACTCAGCTAATATGTGTTTTTAAAAAGGAATTAAGCTGGAAATATAAAAAATACCAAGGAGAAAAACATGAAGAAATTAGCATTAGTGTTAGTATTTGTATTTGCTTTTGCTATTCCAGCTTTAGCTAATCCGTTTGTTGATGTTCCCTTAAACCATTGGGCTTATGATGCAGTTCAAACTCTTGCTGCTAAAGGTATTGTCATCGGTTATCCTGATGGTACTTATGGTGGACAGAGAACCTTAACTCGTTACGAATTTGCAGAAGCAACTGCCAGATTGTTAGCCTACGTGGAACAGTATGGTGGTCTTAAAGAAGATGTGGAGATTCTGTCCAAATTAGCAGTAGAATTTGCCGATGAGTTAGCCAGCCTGGGTGTTACGGTAGCTGATCTGGAAGCAGCTGTTGGTGCCAACAGCGAAGCCGTTGCTGCTATGAAAGAATTAGTTGACAAACATGAAAAATTCTTTGAACCGGTAAAAATCACTGGCACCTGGAAAGCTGACTACAGCAAAGATGTTTTTGATTTATCCGGTGGTCCCTTAGCTGCTGCTACTCTAACTGATCGTGTAGACCTGAAATTTGCAGCCGAAATTAATCCTGAAACCACCGCTGAAGTTCAGTTAAGAATTGATAATGTTCTTAATGGACCAGTAACCATTACTCCTAGAAAATATAATTTAAGATATGCAGGAGATTGGGATCTATGGGTTTCCACTGACGTTGAACCAGCTACCATTGGATTAGGATTAGTATATGACTTTGGTGAAAATGAAGAATTCCCCGGTGTATGGGCACAGTGGGAATGGGATACAGAGGATGAAGAGGATGATCTGGGTACCTGGACTGCATTTATGAATGTAGAAGATTTCTATTACTTAAATGTTGCCTTCAATGTTGGTGATGATGATGATGTACCAATTGGTATCACCGCTGGTTATGATAATATAGTTGGCAAAATCTTTGGTGGTGCAGATATTTCCTTTGATTTGACTGATGAGGATGATGACGATCAAGTAGCTTTAGCCTTAGAAGGAGCTGTTGCTAGCGATTTAGTTGATGTATCTTATGGGGCAGCTGCCAAAGTAACTGCTACCCTGGGTGAAGATGATGATATAGACTTAACTGTCAAAGGTTGGTATACTCATCCCGATTTTGATCTTGACAATAGTGGTTATGATCCTGACGAAATCGGCGTAAATGTCGCTCTTGGATTCAAGCTAACTGACGAAGAAGATGATGTCCAGATTGCAGTTACTCCTAAATGGGATTATAGAATGGATTCCACCTTTACAACTTTAAAGAGAAACAGAATTGGCTTGCAATTAGACTTCACCAATATTGATGAGGAAAATCCAGATGAAGAGGCTTATATTTTTGCGCAATATAGACTGGAAAACGGTGACATTTACCTGGAAGGCCAGTACCTGAATCTGAATCTCGGTGATGAAGATGAATTTATACTTAACGCCTATGGAGAGTACTTATTCGCTGCAACACCTGATTTCACAGCTATGGCTAACTTGACCTATGAATTCCCGGATGATCCAATGCAGTTAATTGTTGAAGGACGACTGTATGCTAAATTTGATCCTATTTACAGCGCAGAGGCTCAGCTGAAATATGATGTAGCTGAAAACACTGTCTTGAAAGTCGGTGTTGAAATGAATGATTGGGATGCTGACATAGCTGATTGGTCAGATGATGATGAATGGGTAATTTTATCAGATACAACAAAGGTCTATGCTGGGATCGAAGTCAAATTCTAATTATCTTCGAAGTTAGAGATTAGATTACTTAAACATATTAATAACTAGCACAAAAAGCCTTCGGGATTTCCCGAAGGCTTTTCTTTTTTCATTACCAGCCAGTGTCATAGGGACGGCAACTTTTCTTTTTCGTCATTGCGAGGAGCGAAGCGACGAAGCAATCTCATTCACTTCTACCCGCAGGATTTATAGAGGAGAGGTTTCCAGTTATCAGTTTACAGGTTTCAGACTAAGCAAGCTAATTCAGTAACAAGTAATCAGTAATAAGCAATAAGTAATAGGCAAACTAAATGCCAGATACTAACGACTAACGACCAACAACAAACGACTATATTTTAGTATCGGAATTTCAAAAAAATTCTGATACTATAAAATACTCTTTTTAGATAAGAAATAATATATTTTATATTTTTACACCATCTCTCTAATCCTCTCCCTTAGAAGGGAGAGGTAAGGTGAGGGTGATGATGAGAGGTTTCAGGGGATACTTCCCCTGAATATCTTGTAACGGTATACGTTATACGTAATACGATATACGATTCTGTCATTGCGATTCTGTCATTGCGAGGAACGAAGTGACGAAGCAATCTCATTCACTTACTCCCGCACTAATAACAAAAAGAAAGTTTCTAGATTTCAGTTCTCGATTTTAAGACAAAGTACTCATAAAATTATTTGGAAAAAATGGAAATTTAAGATATAATTAATTATAAAAGTTGGTTATAGAAGCGAGGAGTTTTCAGTTTATTGTTTTTAGAATAAAATAATCCCAAGTCTCTAGTCGTTAGTATCTGGAATATGGTTTGTAGTTTATAGTTATTAGAAAAAGAAATTATTAAGTTTAAAAATCAGCCATATTTCTTTGAGGGGTTTCAGGGGATACCTCCTCTGATTATGTTGTATTGTTAGCAAAAGATCTTGAATATCTAAAGGAAGAAGAGTATTCTAAACTTAACGAAAAGGTTGAACAATTAATAGGCATGATTACTAATTTAATCAAATCATTAAATACTAAAAAATAAAATTATTATAATTATAAATGAACATAATAGTATAGTATAATTCTATATTTGAAAAATAAAAAAATTAAATAGATTTAATATTTTTTAATATGATTACTAAAAACTAAAAACAATAAACTAAGAACTTTTAAAACAGAGGTGAATAGAATATGTTTTTAAAGAAAAGATTATCAATTTTATTAACCATTATTTTTATCCTATCGATTGTGTTACCCCAGTTTGCCTTGGCACAAACAACAGTTTCGGATATAGCAGTTATTGAGGATCTTGCTCAAATTGAAATGCGCATTTATGGTGAAGTAAAAGACGATTCTTTATTAAATAGAGTAGAATTATTAGAAAAGGAACTGGTAGGTAGAACTTTGCCTGGAATTCTCAAAGATAGGGTAAAACAGCTAAAAGATTTTATTGTTACCGGAACTCCCGAGGACCCCTCTTTATCATTTAAAATAAACTCTGCTCAATGGACTTTACAGGATAAGATTACCGATGACCCTCTTAAGGCAAAGATAGAGGAGCTGGAATTAACAATTTTTGGAGAACTCTCGGAAGAGGTACTGGCTATGCGTGCTGAGAAAATATTCAGTGTTTGCTTTCCCGAAGGTAAACCGAATATTCAGGAAATCACTATTCCTGCTAGTACTTTAATACCGGTGGTTTTACTGGAAAGTATTGGTTCTAAAAAGAGTGATGATGGTGATATTTTTGAATATCAAATTGCCGAAGATTTTGTTTATGCTGGTTCCATTATTGTGCCAAAAAATACCATTGCCAGAGGAGAAGTGCTGAAAGCCAAAAAGGCATCCATTTTACTAAAAAAGGGCAAATTAGAAGTTGATTTTAAATCTGTTGAAGCACTGGATGGTACCAATATTCGGTTAGTTATGGGAGAGGCATCAGAAGAAGAAAATTCCAGGCTGGGGATTGCCATTGGCGCCAGTATTGCTGGACTAATTATCCTCAGTAATCCTATAGGTTTGGTTGCTGGTGCTCTAATTCCTGGTAAAAATGTGACCTTAAAAGAAGGAACCAAAATATATTTAGAAGTTGCCAATGACACCAAAGTCCTCTCCTTAGTGCCAGTGTCATAAGGACGGTTCTTTTGCCACAGCCGTTAGCAGCTATATTTTTAGATGAGAAATAATATATTTTATATTTTTACAATGTCTCTCTAATCCTCTCCCTTAGAAGGGAGAGGTAAGGTGAGGGTGATGATGAGGGGTTTCAGGAGGGGATGCTTCCCCTGAATATCTCGTAACGGTATATGTTATACGTAATACGGTGTACGATTTTGTCATTGCGATTTTGTCATTGCGAGGAGCAAAGCGACGAAGCAATCTCCTTCACTTCTACCCGCAGGATTTATAGAGG
>JAGPKD010000096.1 GCA_018054125.1 Candidatus Oleihabitans oleiphilus
TTCACCATCCGGACTGACCAGTATAGAACATATCCCAGTTTTTCCTCTATTACTCTTAAAGATATATTCAGTATTAACTTTAAATTTTCTTAATATAGAAAGGGTATAATCACCGGCAAAATCATTACCAGCCTTCCCCAATAATAAAGCAGCAATCTTTAAATTAGTCAGGGCAACTGACTGGTTGGCACCCCGCCCCCCTAAAGAACATCTTAAATCTTTCGCTCGCATATTTTCCCCTTTAGCTGGAAAATGGGGAAGATAAGCTAAGCAATCCAGATTAATTGCCCCTACAATTATAACTGTAGACATCTTACCTTAACCCTATTCTCTAATATTAATTCAAAATTGTCTGGTCTTTATCAGTTCTTCTAATCTCTCCCTATTTATTGACCTGGAAAGAAATGGTGTCTTTTGCTCTTGATGTACTGTTAATTTTTGCTCAAAGGTCTTTTTTTTCTCATGCTGATAAAAAATTCCCAATGGTAGTTTTCCTGTTTCTGTAGCTCTTAAAAAAGCCTGGTTGCGATCATGAACATCATGACCCTCAAGGAAGTAGGTATGCTCCTGGAACCACTTAAAGGTATTTATTTTATTGAAGGTAACACAAGGCTGAAAGATATCTACCAGGGCGTAGCCGGGATGTCTTATGGCTTTCTTAATAATTTCTACTGTTTGCTCCAGGTTACCGCAAAAAGTACGTGCTACAAAGGAGGCATCTAAAGAGATAGCCAAGGCTACAGGATTGATAGGTTCAGATATAACCCCGTCCACCTGTACCGGTGTTTTAAATCCAGGTTCGCTGGTAGGAGAAGCCTGACCTTTGGTAAGCCCATAGACCATGTTGTTATGGACTAAATGAGTTAGATCAGGATTACGTCTAATGGTATGGAGAAAATGGTTCCCACCCTCTCCATACATATCACCATCTCCCCCTTCGGCAATGACCGTTAATAGAGGATTACAGGCTTTAATGGCGGTAGCAGGCGGCAAAGCTCTACCATGTAATCCATTAAACATATGAACATTAAGATATTGTGGAGTCTTGGCCGCCTGCCCAATACCAGATACCACAACCACCTGCTGTGGTTTTAAAGATAGTTCTGCTAAAGCCTGTTGTAAGGCTTTTAATATCAGGAAATTACCACAACCGGGACACCAGGCTGGTTTAATACCCTGTTGCTTAAAATTGATAGCATCTTTCTCTTTCATTTTTGACCCCCATTTTCCTCGATAACATCTTTAATCTCCTCAGCTAGTTCATCAGCATAAAAAGGTAAACCATCATATTTTAATATCCTGCTTCGAATACTAATACCGGTCTGCATTTCCAATAATTGACTGAATTGGCCACTGTAATTGTTTTCTATGGAAATAATCTGCTTTGCCCTTTTTAAAAAATCAATACTTGCTTCAGAAATAGGATAGACTTGCTGAAAATGAAGTAAGGCCATATCTGGTTTATCTAACCTGTCTAATGCTTCTTTTATGATATAATAAGTTGACCCCCAACCCACACATAACACACGGTAATCTTTGGTTCCGGTTAAAGTAGGAATTAAGGCCTCTTTTTTAAGCTGATGCCATTTAGCATTTCTCTTTTCCACCATTCTATTCCTGATGCTCATATCCTCTGTGATAAGCCCCATTTCATCATGTTCATCGCTATCTACCCTGACTAGTCCTTCGCCAAAACCTGGAATACCTCTTGGTGATAAACCATCTTTTCCCCCCAGTTTATATCTTTGATAATCGTAATCAGTCTTAATTATAAATCGTACTGTCTCCTCCTGAGGTACACTTAACCTCTCTATATTGTAATAAGTATCCATAGTGTATTGGTCTGTTAAAATAAAAACCGGAATTTGGTATTGATCAGCCCAGTAAAAGGCTTTTTGCATAAGTTGATAAGCTTCTTCAATATTACCTGGAGCAAGGATAATACGGGGAAATTCTCCATGACCAGCATAGAGGGCTAAGTGCAAATCTCCCTGCTCAGTTCGGGTAGGTAAGCCGGTAGCCGGTCCAGGACGTTGAGCAAGATGAATTACCAGAGGACTTTCTATCATACCCGCCAGACTTAGGCCCTCAGTCATAAGAGAAAAACCTCCCCCAGAAGTAGTAACCATAGCACGTGCTCCGGCATACCAAGCTCCAATGGCCATATTGATAGCACTTATTTCATCCTCAGCCTGCTCGGCAATAATATTAAAGTCATGAGCATACTGAGCTAAAAAAACCAACACGCCAGTTGAAGGTGACATAGGATAAGAAGAGATAAAATTGCAACCACCAGCTATTGCTCCTAATCCTATTGCTTCTGCGCCATTGAGTAATAAATTATTCTCTACCTTACTCGACTTCTTCAAGTGAGGAAAACTACCAACTGGGACCAGGTTTTCTTCAATCAATCTTTTTGCTTCTTGATATCCCCTTTCTAAAGCCTTAATATTATCTGCCACAAACTCTTCTTTCTTCTTCTGCGTAAAATAATCCTTTAAAAAAACCCTACCAGCCTTAATATCTCCCTCTAATAATCCTAATAGTAGCCCTACTGCTATTATATTGGCATAAATTGCCTTACCTATTTCCTGAGCTATCTTTAAAAAGGAAACATTAATAACTTTTTTATCAGTATCTAGTTTCTCCTGGTCTCCAATAATAATAGTATGCTCTCCCAGACGGGAAGAAACATGGTTTATGGCCTCTTTATCCAGGGGAATCAATAGATCAATACGGCTAACAGGAGCTTGAATCGGTTTACTGGATACCCGTATCTGGGTAGAATTGCTCCCCCCTCTCACTCGGGACATATATTCTTTGGTAGCAAAAACATAATATCCAGATAACTTTAACATCCTGGTCAACAATTGTTCCACTGTCTGAATTCCCTGTCCTGCTTCACCACAAAGTACAATAGAAATATCCTGTTCCAGTGTTATTTGACTAATTACTTTTTTCATCCATCCCTCCTTCCTTCTTATGGAGAAAATTTTAGCACATAAAAGCTTTTGCCATTCGCAAATAGCTAGATGATATATTTTTATTTATGATTAGCCTTTTTTGCTGGTGGCATAGCTGGTTTTCTATATGGTACCGGGATATACTGCACAGAAGGACGCACACCAGGTTTCTGAGGATAAAGATCCATCAATTCATAGATCTCCTTGGGCATATCAGCTGTGACACATAAACCTAATTCCTTTGCCTCTTCAAACTTTATGGGATAATCATGCGTCCAGCGGCCTTCAGTTAGAGTAGTAGCAATCTGTTGTGCCTTCTCTTCGCTACAGCTATTCTCGATAAGTATTTTTTTCACAAAGGTATAGACCTGGGAAATAGCTTTGCGGGCTATATCAGCCTGAATAAGGGTTTCATCATCAATTTCATTCTTATTCTTATCTTTTAGCACATTTAATATAGAGATAGCTGGATATTGACCTAACTGCGGATCTACAGGACCCAAAACTGCATTTTCATCCATAACGATTTCATCTGCCGCTAAGGAAATCATGGTACCGCCACTCATGGCATAATGAGGAATAAATACGGTTACCTTAGCTTTATGCCGTAATAAAGCATAGGAAATCTGCTCTGTTGCCAGTACCAATCCACCTGGTGTATGTAAAATGATATCAATAGGCACATTATCATCGGTCAACCTAATCGCTCTTAGAATTGCCTCAGAATCCTCAATATTAATATAACGAACTATAGGTATCCCCAGTATACTCATAGTTTCCTGTCTATGGATCATGGCAATTACCCGAGAACCTCTCTTTTTTTCCAGACGATGAATGAGAGCAACGCGAGATGATTCCAAAGTTTTTTGCTTAAACCAGGGAGAAAGTAGGGAAAAAATAAAGAAAAGCCAGAAAAACATACTAAAATATTCCATTATTAGTTATACCTCCTCTAATTATATTACTTATTTTTATTTGAATTGCTTTTCAAAGTCAAAGTACAATTTTAGGGCAATTTTAATTATATAATTCACTATAATTCACTATATTGTATATTATATATTATTAATTCTAGATATTAAAGCCTTACTAACATTACTAATTACTTATTTACTCATTACCAATTACTTTTTAGAAATTTTCTACCTTCAATTGAAAATAGGCTTGGGGGTGTTCACAGGCTGGACATTTCAGCGGTGCTTCTTCCCCTTCCAGGATATAGCCACAATTTCGACATTGCCAGGTTACTTTTTTATCCCTCTTAAATACTTTACCGCTTCTCAAATTATCCAACAACTTGCGATACCTTGCTTCATGATGCATCTCTACCTTAGCAATTTCCTCAAATTGTAGGGCCACTCTTTCAAAACCTTCTTGGCGAGCCACTTCAGCAGCATTTTTATATAAGGTGCCCCATTCTAATAATTCTCCTTCAGCAGCTGCTTCCAGGTTCTGAGCAGTATCACCAATAATCCCTGCTGGATAACTAGCCTGAATCTCAACCTCCCCCCCTTCTAACAGTTTAAAGAATCTTTTAGCATGTTCCTTTTCATTATCAGCTGTTTCCTGAAATAGGGCAGCAATCTGCTCATATCCTGCTTTTTTTGCCTCACTGGCAAAATAAGTGTAACGATTTCTGGCTTGTGATTCACCAGCAAATGCTGCTAATAAATTTTTTTCCGTTTCTGTACCTTTTAATTTCGACATTTTAATTCCTCCTTAGCTTATTTTAGAAAATAAGATTTCATCTCTCACCTTTTCCTTCTAAAGAAAAGGTGAGAGATATTGTTTTCCATTAATAAATTTTTATCAGACAGACTGGACTTCTTTTATTTCTGGTATAGCATTTTTTAAGGCCCTTTCGATACTCATCTTCAAAGTCATCTGACTCATTGGGCATCCCCGACAAGCACCAGTTAACTTTAACTTTACTATCCCATCTTCAGTAACTTCAATTAACTGGACATCTCCTCCATCTGCCTGAAGAGAAGGTCTAATTTTTTCCAAAGCTTCTTCTACACGTTCTCTCATAGTAATATCCTCCTATATCGTTCTCTTAAATTTTTTATACTAATCTAAATAACATTTATCACTTTTTATTTTTTACTTCAATTATACCTAATACTTTATAT
>JAGPKD010000097.1 GCA_018054125.1 Candidatus Oleihabitans oleiphilus
GCATCATCTCCATGACCTGGGCAGTTAAGGGCATTGCAGTATGAAGGGCTTGACTGGTCTGTAAGACATTAGTTAAGTCTTTGACATGCAATCTGATGCGGAAGCCAGGAGCATAGTCTCCCCTGAACATGCGTGGGGCTTTGTCAGTGAGACATTGACTGCCAGCTAATCCTCCCTGGATAGCAGAAAAGATCTTCTCCGGGTCTACACCAGCCTTCTTACCCAAGAGGAGGGCCTCGGCAACAATGGCAATATTTACCGCCACGATAGCTTGATTAACTAATTTAGTAGTACCTCCAGCCCCAATAGCACCAACTAAGACTGGTTTACCCATTACTTCCAGAATGGGTTTAACATAATTAAAGATCTCTTCTTTTCCTCCCACCATAATGGCTAAGGTTCCTGCTTGAGCCTTCTCCTGTCCTCCACTAACTGGTGCATCTAACATATCGATACCCTTTTTATTCAATTCTCGAGCGAGAGATTGCGAGACTAAGGGAGCAATAGAACTCATGTCAATGAAAATTTGACCCTTACGAGCCCCTGCTAAGATACCCTCCTCAGCCAGGACTGCTTTCTCCACATCAGGGGAGTTGGGCAACATGGTAATAATAACATCACAGTTCTGGGCAACATGGGCATTGGATTCACCCTTTTGGGCACCTTCTTTTACTATTTTTTCTAAGGATTGCTTATCAAGATCATAGGCAATAAGCGGATAGCCTGCCTTAAGCAGGTTTTTAGCCATAGGAAAACCCATAATTCCTATACCAATAAAACCGATTTTTGGTTTGGTCATAAGGTACTCCTTTCCTAAAAAAAGTTATTACTTCTTCCTAATTTTATAATACCTATTTCAATTAAGCAAAGCTTCAACTTTTTCTATAATCGCCTCTGGTGTCAAATCATAATATGCCAGCAATTCCTCGTGAGTACTGGCCGATTGACCAAATTGGTCCTTAATACCCACCATTTTGATGGGTATCATCTTATCACTTAATGCCTCGCTAATGGCACTACCTAATCCTCCGATAATACTATGCTCTTCGGCGGTGACTATACCCTTTATATTTTCAGTATATTTTAATACCTCTTCTTGATCTAATGGTTTAATAGTGCTCACATTGATAACACTGATGGAGATTCCTTTTTTTAAAAGGGTTTCCCGAGCCTGTAAGGCCTTATAAACCATTATCCCGGTAGCAAAAACGGTAACCTCTGACCCTTCAGCCAAGGGAGTCATCCGTCCAATTTGAAATTTTGTTTGATGATTAGTTAATACTGGTAAAGAGCTACGGCTAATTCGGATATAAATCGGTCCTTGATGTTTAAGAGAAGTACGTACCGCTTTTCTGGTTTCTTCAGCATCTACCGGAACAATAACTGTCATATTTGGAATAGCACGCATAATAGCAATGTCTTCAACCGATTGATGAGTTGCCCCATCACCAGAGTCGGACAAACCACAACTGGAACCAACAATTCTAACATTTAAATTGGGTAGAGCTACTCCCTGTCGGATCTGGTTATAGGGCTGACCAGCGGCAAAGACAGAAAAAGAATTGACAAAAGGTATCTTCCCCGCTAAAGACAAGCCGGCCGCAACAGAAACCATGTTTTGCTCTGCTATACCCATTTCGAAAAATCTCTCTGGCATTTCTTTTTCCAACAAAATGGTCATGGTGGAGCCACTTAGATCCGCATCTAAAGCAACTACCCGTTCATCTTCCCGGGCAACTCTTAATAACTCCTTGCCATAGGCTTCTCTTAAGTTTTCTATTTCCATTATTCCATACCTCATACCATAATACTGGCAATATCCTGGCGAGCCTGTTCATACTGCTCTTCGGTTAAGGAGTTATTATGGAAACTATAATTATTTTCGGCAAAAGAGACTCCTTTTCCTTTTACAGTATGAGCTATAATGGCACCGGGAGAACCTTTCACTTGGTCTGTCTCATCCAAGGCTTGAACAATCTCAGCCATATTATGTCCATCAATTTCCCAGGTCTGCCAGCCATATACCTCAAATTTAGCCCTGATATTGCCTATATGGTATCTTTCTTTAAGAGGACCACTGGCCATTAACTGATTGTTGTCAACAATGGCTACCAGATTATCTAAACGATAAAAGTTAGCACAGGTAATGGCTTCCCAGATTTGTCCTTCACACAGCTCCCCATCTCCAACTATAACGTAAACTCGATAATTTCTATGGTCTAACTTAGCAGCCAGCGCCATTCCAACGCCAATAGATAACCCTTGCCCTAAAGAACCAGTATTGGCTTCAATGCCTGGAGTTCTTATTTCCGGATGTCCCTGCAGAATTGAGCCAAGTTCCTTGGTCTTTTTTAGCTCTGATTTGGGGAAGTATCCCAATTCTGCCAAGGCAGCATATTGGGCAAGTACTGAATGTCCTTTGCTAAAAATAAAGCGGTCTCTTTCCGGGTCAGCTGGATTTTTGGGGTTAATTCTCATCTTGTAAAAATATAAGGCTGTTACTAAATCAGCCGAAGACATCGATCCACCTAAATGTCCTTTTTTGCCAAACCCGATACAGTCTAAAATACCCTCTCTGACTATCTTCGCTTTTTTCTCCAACTCTTTGATCTTATTGATGTCCATATAAATAACCTTTATACTACCTTTACTCCACTAAGTTATAAGATAACAGATGTATTACAACTTATCCTATTAATATATTAACCATACCAGCATTTAATGTCAAGGGGATACTAAGAAATATTTTAAAAATGCTTTTAGTGATTTCTGAGAGGTAAATATCACATCACACTGGGAATTTAAGAATTGAGTTATAAGTATTGTTCATTATTTTCCAGGTGCTTTTTCATTAGCTGTCTTGCTTCTTTTTTATCTCTATTTTCAATTGCATTGATGATTTTTTCATGATAATACAAACCAGGCTCTGTTCCCATGGCTTTCACAATTTTAATCATATGATTTCTAAAAAAGTCTTTTATAACAAAATTTGCTCTAATAATAATAGGATTTTTGGTAATCTGGGATAAGGCTAAATGAAAGTTTAAATCTTCAAAAGCAAATTTTTCCAGATTGTTTTCTCTATATTTTTTCATTTCTTCCAAAATATTTTTTAATCTCTGGATATCCTCCTGGGAAGCTCTTTCTACCACTAATTCAATAGAACCAATTTCCACAATTTTTCTATATTCATGCATATAAACTGCCTGAGAATGATCAAATTGAATAAGGGGTAATAAAGAGTTAATATAAGACTCGGTAAAAGAATTTTTTACAAAGGTGCCTCGTCCTCTTTTTTTTTCTAGCAGATCCAGAGCAACTAAAGCCTGTAAAGCCTCTCTTATAGTTATTCTACTGACATTTAACATCTCGGTAAGTTGATGTTCAGAGGGTATTTTATAACCAGGCTTCCATTTGCCAGTGATAATCTGATCTTTTAACTGTTCAAACACCTGGCTGGTTAAATTTTCTGTTTTTTTAATTGACTTCAAGATTTCCCTCCTTTAAAACCTAAAATATTTCTAGTCCAGAATTTAGAGTAGTAAAAAGTTTTATTTAGGTAGTAATTTTTACTAATTTAAACACATTTGCTTATCCTGTAATAATTTCCTTTTTTATCATTATACCTATCTTGTTATAGGTATTACAACTATTATTTAAAATTTAAAGGAAATTTCACAACATAATCAAGGGGAATTCTTCCCCTTGAGAACCCCTGAAAGAAATTATAATTCTAAGAAATGCTATCTTGTTTTAGCAACAAGATAATCAAGGGGAGGTATTCCCTGAAACCCTTCAATTATCAGTATTGAGTATCTAGTATTCAGTATATAGTGTAAATTTCAGTTAAAAAATAAAGAAAAATACCTTTTAAAGAAATGCTATCTTGTTTTAGCAACAAGATAATCAAGGGGAATCCTTCCCCTTGAGAACCCTTAAAATAACTTCTGACTAGCAACTGTATTTAAATGATATACGTTATACGTAATACGGTATACCATTTTGTCATTGCGAGGAGCGAAGCGACGAAGCAATCTCATCCACTCCTACCCACAGTATTAATGAAAAGTGGTCAGTTATTGGTTCTCAGTTATAAGACCAAAGATACAGGTATAATAGCATGAGATTGCCACGGGGAGTATTCAAATAATATTGAGTGCTCCTCTCGCAATGACCTTTTGCTTTGGTAGTTTATCTTCTATAGTATCGAACTGTCTAAAGATTTTTTCTAAATAAAATGATAAAATATTATAGATCATATTTACCTTCAATATCTTATTAAACTAATAATGAGGATGAAAATGAAAGAGAAAAAGAGAATCATGGTTATTTTTACGGGGGGAACAATTGCCAGTGGCGTTCGGAATAAAGTGACCAGTCCCAGTAAAAAATCATTCCAATCCTTATATAGTTATGTAAAGCATTTTTTTCAAGATAAGGATGTTGATTTAATCTGTTATGAACCCTGGGGAATACCAGGGGAAGATAGTTCCAATTTAGATCCAGGAAACTGGGTGAAAATTACCTCCCTTATCGTTAAAGAGTTAGAATATAAACTTGATGGTGTCTTAATTCTTTATGGCACAGATACCATGGCTTATTTATCTTCCTGGTTAAGTCTTTGCTTCCCGGATATCAGTATTCCCATTATTTTAACTGGCAGCCAGCTGACCCTAGATTACATGCCTGAAGATGTGACTATTAATGTTCCTGGAGCAGCCCAGGTGGTCTATTATCATTTTCCAGGGGTATGGATTTACTGTAATTGGAAATTATTTCCAGGGAATAGATCTCATAAAGCCCATGCTCTGCATCCCGAGATATTTACTACCATTAATGGTGTACCAATTTATTTTAATATGGATTGGGTTTCAAATAACAGAAGAGATATTCCCCCTGCTCCAAGTTATCGCCCACCTGGTTGGTTGAAAAAAATGCTAGCTTTACCACTGGAAAAAGTTAGAGAGATATGTAAAAAAATAAGCTGGCTGATGTGTCTCCCCGGTATAGAACCAAAGATAGATTCTACT
>JAGPKD010000098.1 GCA_018054125.1 Candidatus Oleihabitans oleiphilus
GTTGGCGATCCGAAGGCAGCAAAGTTTTTTTGGTTTAGCATACCTACATAAGTATCTAATCCGTTATTCTCAAAATAAAAGGCATGATTTAAATAGTGAGTCGCTAAAATAATTGATAAACCCTCTTTTTTGGCTAAATATTTTATCGTTTCCAAGACAATTAAACTATTCCGGAAGTCTAGATAGGTGGTGGGTTCATCCATAATCATTATTTTTGATTGTTGCGCCAGGGCTCTGGCTATCATAACCAGTTGCCCCTCTCCACCGCTTATTTCAGTATAAGGTTTGTATAGGAGATGATTTATTCCCACCGTCTTAATGGCTTCCTGAGCAATATGGATATCCTCATTGCCTGGTGAGCTAAATATCCCGATATGAGCAGCCCGTCCCATTAATACTATCTCTTCTACAGTATAAGGAAAAGTTTTCTCGTGTATTTGAGGAACATAAGCAATTTCTCTGGCAATATTTCTAGCACTTAAATGATTAATATCTTTTCCCTTTAAAAATATCTTTCCCTTACCTAAAGGAAGAATCCCCATAATGCAGTCCAGCAAGGTGGTCTTACCTGAACCGTTTGGACCAATCAAACAAAGTACTTGTCCAGTCTCTAATCTAAAAGTTATATTTTCCAGAACATTTTCCTGAGTATACCCAAAACAGGCCTTATTTACCTCCAATAAAGCCATTTTACCATCCTTTCCCCTTAGTCTTTTTCAAAAGATAAACAAAGAAAGGGCTGCCAATAAAGGTAGTTAATATTCCCAGGGGGATTTCTGCTCCAATTAAAGAGCGGCTTAAATTATCTACCACAATCATAAAGATGGCTCCTAGAAAAAAACTCGCCGGAATAAGAATCCGATTATCATTACCCAACATCATTCGACCGATATGGGGCATAACCAGCCCCACCCAGCCAATATTTCCACTTACGCTGATAGCCCCAGCGGTAGCCAGAGAAGCACATAGGACCATAATAATCTTGGTTAAGGTACTATTTATACCTAATGCTCGGGCTTCTTTATCACCCATAGATAAAACATTAATTTGCCATCTAAGGGCAACTAAGCCAATCACTCCAATAGAAATGGGAATAGCCGAAAAAATAATATCCTGGTATCGAGCAGTTGCTAGACTGCCCATCAGCCAAAAGGTGATGGAGGGTAATTTCTCAAAAGGGTCGGCCACAAATTTGGTAAAAGAAACTAAGGCCGAAAATAGAGAAGAAACAATAACCCCTCCCAGGACCAGAGTAATAGTCGGGGTAGAATGATATATTTGCCCAATAAAGAAACTCATTGCCACCGCTAACAGGGCAAATCCAAAGGCATAAAAATAAACCATATAATTCTGCCCATACAAGATAATAGCTAAAGCAGCCCCAAAACTAGCTCCGGAACTGACCCCCAGTACACCAGAACTAACCAGGGGATTGCGGAATAATCCCTGGAAGGCAGCACCACTAATAGCTAAGCTGCCTCCCACCATTGCCCCTAATATAGCGCGAGGTAATCGGATTTGTAATACTACCGTATTGTAAATATCCGGATAGTTTTGTTCTATCGAGACACTTATGTTTGCCTTTAAAACATTTATTATATCAGTAAAAGTTAATGGATATCGACCAATAAAAAGGGAACCAAAAATCCCTATTAAAGGCGAAAGAACTATTAAAAGCAGAATCAGCTTAATCTTTTTTGACTTCCAAACGGGATGAGTTACTTGCATTTATTTTCCGCAAACCATAATTTTTAAATCTATTGCTTGACTTCTACTTGACTTCTCCTAAGGTCACAAACTCTAATACCAATTCTTTCTCTAATTTTTCTCCACTTTTTGATTCTAATTCAGGAGAAATAATGATTTGATAAGCTTTCCATGGTTCTAAAGGCTTTTCTATAACCAGGGTAATGATATTTCTCTTTTCTCTTTCTATCTGGTCATCAGCCATTTGCACCTGTACCGGTATTTCCATTCCATCATCCTTGCTTAATACTTTAAAACATGTTTTATTGTTTTCGCTTACTGCCAGGTTAACCACATTTTTACTAAAGACCAATTCAATTTGAGTTGTTCTTGTTCCATCTTCACTGAGTTCATCGACGAGCCTATGACCCACCAAAATAAGTGAATTGTTACCTCCTCCTCCTTGTGCTAAAGAAGGTATACTACAAAAAGCAAAAGGGAGAATGGAAAGGGTAACAATAATAACAAAAATTAAGTTAGAATAGTTAGAACACTTAAAATTCTTTAAACTGAAAAACATAAAAATACCTCCAAAATATTATTTAAGATAATCAGGGGAGGCATCCCCTGAAACCCCTCATCATCACCCTCACCTTACCTCTCCCTTCTAAGGGAGAGGGATATGATGATGAGCATAACTGTATTTAGTTTCATTAGACCATAGATATAACATAAAATTCGGTATACGCTATACGTAATACGATATACCATTTTGTCATTGCGAGGTTTCCCCCTTTTTGTCATTGCGAGGAGCGAAGCGACGAAGCAATCTCATCCACTTATACCCGCATCTTTTATCTGAAAACAGTTAACTGCAAACTGATAACTATTTATCACCCTCACCTTACCTTTTCCCTTCTAAGGAAGAGGATTATAGATATAATGTAAAAAATATATTGTTTCTTATCTAAAAAGAGTACATTACCTTTCCCTATCTTGTCTTGCTAAATTTTTCATAACAAATCAATCCTTTATTTTAAGGTATCGGAATTATTGAAATTCCGATACCTTAATATAAGAATCCTGTATATTTTTCCCATACTGGATTTCACAACTCCAACTTTCCAAAAACAAGGGTTAGCAATCTCCTACAAACCTCATTTTAGCAGGGCGAATAACTGAAATAGAAAGCAAAAGTTCGTCCTGCTTGTTACTGTTAATTTACTCTCGCTCTTTACTCTTCCCTTATTACTAAAGGTATCAAATCTGCTGGAAGGTTTTCTGGGTTATCCACCAAAGGAGGATGAATAGTGACTTGTCTGGTCTGCTGTAATATTTCCTGCCCTGCCTCACTTAAGATAAATTTAATTAACCTCACTGCCTCCTCCGGATGAGGTGCGTTAGCGGGAATGGTCAGGCCATAGATAATAGGCAGGATATCGAAATCCGGGTTTACCGAGGTAAATCGTTTAAAGGCTATCTTCACTTTTATGTGCGGACACAGCGTTTTATAGCTATCGGAACTTAAATTAATCTCCGGCGGCAATTCTAAAAAATTCAGGCCATGCTGCTCGGCAACACTTTTGTATTCAAAGGCATAATCAAGGTCTCCTGATTGTAGGGGAAAAACCAGGGTCACACTGGAATTTCTCATAACCAGTCTTTCCGGCTCCAGTATTTCCGGTACCAGAATCGTATAACCATTATCATTTTCTTCTACCTTAATAGGATAGGAAAAATCACCTATAGTAGACGTTAAAATATCTTCCTTCCCATAGAAAAGCTCTGCTAGTTTCATAGCCATTAAAGCCCGGTAGCCGCAAGAATCAAAACGAGGATCGGATATACCCACCTTAACCTCTTCCCGGGATAATACTTCATACCAATTATCTATATTGATTTCTCCGGCATATTTACTCTGAGAGCTATAAGCCAGACCTATTGAGTTAGTAGCAAATTGCAGGCACCAATTGGCATAAGCTCTATTTTCTCCCGGCAGCAAAGTCTGATACATCATTTTGGGAATTAAGGAATAATCAGCTACCGCTACCACATCGGCTATGGCCTCTCCGGAAAATAGAGGTACCTCAGTAACATGCCGGATTACCTGAATACTTCCGTGCCCCTCGATTAACACATCTATTTCGGGATGAGCTTCTTCATAAGCCTCTTCTATTGCTCTAAAAGGAACCAGCAGACTTCCAGCAGTCATTACTTTTACTGGTATCTGACCCTGGCTGTAGACGTTTAGCAATAGGCCGGGAATAAATACCAGCAGCAAAATATTAAGGATGATTAATCGGAATAATTTTCCGGTCATAATTCTCCTTCCCCTAATTATTTTTATTTTATTTTTTCTGTGATTTTTATTAATAATTCAGATTTAATCATAGATTAAAGATTAAGGAAAAAGGACTTCAATTTCTTTAATCTGACCGACTTGCTCCTTCCCAGTTAATCCTTCACCTACCAGCCTCAAAGGCCAATACTCCTCCGGTAAGAATTGTCCGTTCAATTGGTAAGCTACAATAATGTTGTTCCGGCGAGCTATATTAGAAATGGGTAAAGTGACACTAAATCCGTCAACCGCAACTATCTTTACCTCATACCCCTCCTGCACTAAGGAATCATTAAAGGCCTTCCCTTCATGAGGATTTTCATCATCCACCCTGCCTACTAATAACCAGAGCGGGATCCCTTCCCATTCTCTGCCCTTATCATCCACCCATTTGACGCCATGGCAACCTTCGGAGGCACCGGACTCAAAGGTGCCTCTATCTATATTTTCTTCTATAGCCCCTTTTAGATGTAAAGTCCATTCTTTAGGTACAGGTACCAATTCTATCTCTTCTACCCATTTGCACCACCAGTGACCATCAGTAACCTGATTTTTTGCACTTAAGATTGCTATTCTAAGTGGCCCACCTTGCTGAAAAGTAATTTCATTACCATCAGTTTCGTAGGCTAAAATAGTCTGCAATTCCTCATGAGGAACTTCCTGCTTGGAAACAGGGTCATAGGTAATATAATCACCCTCAACTATTTGCTTATAACTAAAAGTCATAGCATAACCATCCCGGGAAATAACTTTAACCGCAGTATCCGGATTTATCCCCCCTACCAGGTTACCTAGCTCTATTAAAGAGACACCTTTTAATGCAAAAGGTCCTTCTATCTCGCCAGTGCTCCTCATTCTACCACCCCAGCCTTCCAGGGAAGGCATTTTCTTGATTTCATCCAAGGTCAGTGTTTTAACGGTATCGCCAGCGGTAATTTTTAAAGCAATTGCTTCTTGAACTGCTGTATCACTA
>JAGPKD010000099.1 GCA_018054125.1 Candidatus Oleihabitans oleiphilus
TCCTGGGATTAGCAAACAAGTTTTCTGCTTTTTTAGCCCTTTCTTCATTTAATTTTTTAAAATTATCCCTGGTCATATACACTTCACCATAAACTTCGATGATATCAAAATCTTGGTATTCTCGCAGCCTGAGTGGAATGCTCTTAATAGTTCTTAAATTTTGAGTAACATCCTCACCCTCTATTCCATCTCCACGAGTAGCACCTCTAATAAGAATACCATTTTCATAAAGTAGGGCAATTGCCAATCCATCAATTTTTAATTCCACTACATAATCATAATGTTCCTGAGGAAAATATTTTTTGATTCTTTGGTCAAAATCTATTAATTCCTCCTCGGAAAAGGCATTGGCCAGACTCAACATAGGTGTTAGGTGTCTGGCAGTCTTAAACTCTTCCAGAGGCTTAGCTCCCACTCTCTGAGTGGGTGAATCGGGAGTAATAAATTCTGGATAGTCTTTTTCCAATTTAATCAATTGTCTCATTAATTCATCGTATTCATAATCAGAAATGATAGGTTTGTCCAAGACATAATAATAATAATTATGTTTGTTGATAATTTCACGTAACCTATCTATCTCTTTTTTAATCTCGATTTTAGCTTTATTCTCTGACATAATAATATAGAATACCTTTCGAATTACTTCTTCCTTCCCTTAAAAATCCCTAAATTTAAATAAAGATTTAATATTTATTACCCCAATTAATATCTTGTCTTTTATATCTTATCTTTGTAAATTTTATCTTTATTTATTTTATAGTATATAACAAGACTGGCAAAAAGCTCAATAGGATATTAAGTATTATTTGCTATTTTAAAATAGCTAAATTTTATTACTCTAAATATTTTTTTATCCCGATCTTTCCCTACACTTTTTCTTGTTCTCTTTCTAACATCAGAAAAACTGGAATAGAAACCAGCTCAAATAGTACCGCTAAAACAATTAAATAAGAGATAGAGATTTCATAGAGTATCCCCAGTAAGGCTCCTCCCAATAACCAGGATAATCCGTAGATGGTGTTGAAAATTCCATATGCTAAGCCTCGGTGGCTGATAGCAGTTAAATCGGCTACGGCAGCCCGCATTATAGTTTCATGAACCCCTAAAACTATTCCCCATATAATTATTCCAATAATAACGGCAGTAGCATTATGGGAAAAGGCTAAAAAAGGAATAAAAAGGGAAAGTAAAGGAATAACCATCAGGGTTTTTAACCCCACTCGGTCATAGGCTCTTCCTATTAAAAGAGCTACTAAAGCATCAACTGCCATAGCTAAAGCAAAAAAGGTAGGGATTTGGACGTCACTCATGATGGACTTTGTTTTGAGGTGATAAGCAACAAGCGGAAAGTTTGCGAATCCTGCTACTGCAAGAAAAGTGAAAAGGGAATAGAGAATAAATATCCGAGAAAATATTTTACTACCCTTCTCTTCCGATTCTGGAGAGGTTTCCATTTTTTCAGGATGAGGTAGCTGTTTTCTGGCTATGGTTAGAATTCCTATCACAATTAGAGCTGGTATCCAGAGAATAGAAAATCCCGAACGATAATCACCACCAAAGAATAGAATAAAAGAAAAAATTAGTGGACCAATAATAGCTCCAATTTGGTCTAATGCCTCATGGAGGCCAAAGCCAAACCCTCGACCAACTTCCTTGGTAGCATAGGAGAGAATGGTATCTCGAGCTGGTGAGCGGAAAGCCTTGCCTGCTCTCTCCAGAACTATAAATAAGGCTGCTACCCACCAACTATCTGCAAAAGAAAGAAGAGGAATAGAAAATAGTAATCCATAGCCAAGGAAAGTAAAGAACCAATAGGCTTTGGTTCGGTCAGCTATAAAACCAGAAAAAAGTCGAAGGGCATATCCGATGAATTCACCCAATCCCCCGACTAAACCCACCATAGAAGCACTTGCTCCTAAAAGAGCTAAATAAGGACCGCTGACTCCTCTCGCTCCTTCATAGACAATATCACCGAATAGGCTGACCATTCCCATAAGAAATATAAATCGGAATGCTTTGGCTCTTGTTGGGGAAGTTTTTTGATTCATCTTTATTCTTTCCTTTTTTGTTAATTTTAGTGAGGTGCTACTTTTAAGTCAAGATAAATAAATATTTAATCCAAGATATTCAGGTGGCTTCACCCCCTGAAACCCCTCAAAGATAATAAATTATATACTGAAAATAATTTCATTAGTATATTTTTAGCTGAGACATTGATACTTTTTCATTTAGAATTTATAATTAGTCAATTCCTATATTTGACAAAAGTTATTACTCCTATTATATTTATAATCGACATTAAAATAATTTTAAGGAGAACCATTATTATTATGCAATTTATAAGAAAATATTTAAAACCTATACTTCTGATAATCGTGATTGTTTTTGTGGTTTCTATTTTTTATGGTCTTGGTCAATATAGATCATCTGGCAATCGTTCCCAGAATGTTGGTAATATATTAGCAGAGGTAAATGGTGAGGGGATAAGTTATCAACAATGGCAAAATGCTTTTTTAAGTTTTATTTCCCGTTACGATAATCAAACCCTATCCAGTATTAATGATGAAACATTAGCCTTTCTTAAAAACAGTATTACTGAGCAGCTAATAAATACCACCTTATTATATCAATATGCTAAGGACCAGAAGATAAATGTTTCTGCCAATGAACTCAATGATGAAATTGAGCAGATTAAAAATAGTTTTAACTCGGAAGCAGAATTCAATGAGGCTTTGAAAAGAAGTAATTTAACATTAAACCAGTTGAAAGACAGCTTAACTGAACAATTAATGATTAATAAAGCCATTACCAGAGAGTATGAAAAAATAAATATTACTGAAGAAGAAATAACACAATATTATGAGGAAAATAAGGCTTATTTCTTTCAACCAGAAAAAAGAAAAATCAGCCATATCCTAGTTGAAAACAGAGAAGACGCCGAGCTTTTTCTAAAACAACTAAAAGATGGAATTGCTCAATTTGACAAATTGGCTCAAGAAAAATCAATAGACCCTTCTGCTGAAAAAGGTGGCGATTTGGGTTATATTACCCGGGGACAAATGGTCCCTGAATTTGAAGAAGCTGCTTTTTCTTTAGAAATTGGCGAAATTAGTGCTATTGTAGAAACAGAATATGGTTACCATATCATAAAATGTGATGATATCCAGGCGGAAAAGCAATTAAGTTTAGAAGAAGCAAAAGATACTATAAAAACCATATTAACAAACCAAAAGCAGAATGAGGCAATTGAAGCACTGTTAACTCAATTGAGAGAAGGTGCCGATATAAAAATTCATTATGATTTTGCCTCAGAATTAGCAACTAAAGAAGAAGTCGAAAATCAAGATCAATTAACAGAAATTGAAACACCAGCTATAGAAAACCAGCAGGGTGAGGGAAATAGTAATGAGAATAATACCTCCCAGGAAGAATTGGAAGAAGGGATAGGAGAATAAACAAAGGGGAAACTATAATCGACATAACTTTCCCTTCTTATCTCCTCTATCTCTATCCTGTTTTTGTTTTGATTTTTTAATGGATATATTTTGCTGTTGATGATGGTATCATATCAAAAAAGAGCAATATTTTCTGAATACAATTATAATGCCAATTAACCCTTTTCCAAAATTCTAATTTAGTACATGTTTCAAAAGTAAGGCCGGGAATATCATATTGTTGCAATGCCTCATAAGTAGCAGAACCCGAAACCGGTTTAAATACCACCTGAAAATAATTTTCGGGCAAAGTAATATTCTGGTTTAATTGTGTAATTAGATAACTACTAATCTGGTTAAGTAGTTTATGATGGTCATCATCAAGAACTACGGTCTGTCCATAACAATCGGAATTCTCAGTATAAAAATCAACTGATTCATGTAAATCCAGCAGGAATTGAGTATTATTATCTTTCATAAGGGACATAATTTCACCAGCTAATCTTTTAATTCCATCTGAATTGGAGTCACCAGGATAATTCCGATTTAAATCTTCTTCTGGAGAAATGGCGCGCACCTGGTTTTGACAGGCTTCTTTGTTAGCTTCAGGGATTATAATAACTGTTCCTTTCTTAAGTTGAAAACTCCCCAAATATTTTTTAGCCGCCTCTATTCCTGCTAGTTCATCCCCATGAACTCCTGCTAAAATCATTATGGTAGGCCCTTCCTCTTTAGCAGAAAAGAAATAGGCAACAGTCTGGTATTTAGTCCCTTCACAAATGATAACTTCTGTGCTGGCTATGCCTTCCTGACTTTCAACAGGTACGGAAAAAAGCAATAGAAAGAATAAGCATAAAAAAATGGGTAAGACTATAGCTAACTTTCTTAAAAAATTAAAATTATGTTTTAATATAAACATTTTTCAACATGCTAATAAATCAGGTAGATTCAATTTACCAGAATCTTCCCAGCCACACTGGCATAGCGGTCCTCAGAAAGAAATTCCATTCTTTCTCCTTCAGAATCTATAATTATTCGGAATGTTTTAATACTGTAACCCGGAATCCCTTCTTGCAAAATATTATCCTCACCAACAACAACACCTTCCCGCTTTAATTTAATTAAATCATAATCGTAAGTTTTTATATCCTGAGAAATTATTTTAATAGTCTTATCCAGCGCCTTTTCTCCATAAATAGTAACTACCAGTCGATTTGATTTTATATCGCAAAATATAACAATTCGCTGGTCTAACGAATTTCTAAACTTCAGGTCTTTATAACCATAAAATACTGCAGCATCCCTGCCCAAAGGAACATAATTTGTTGCTTCTCCATAAATAGAATGATGGTATCTTTCTATAATCTGAAGATTGGCCAGTAAAGCAGCATTATATAAGGTAGTGGATACCTGACATACTCCACCACCATATCCAT
>JAGPKD010000100.1 GCA_018054125.1 Candidatus Oleihabitans oleiphilus
TTTTCCCACCAAATGCAAGGCTTTTTACATGAAACCAGACCCAGAAAGGCCAGAGACAGTTTTAGGGGCTGATTTGCTTGCTCCAGAAGGATTTGGAGAGATTATTGGAGGGGGACAGCGGATTGATGATTATCAATTAATTAAAGAAAGAATCAAAGAATACCACTTACCAGAAGAAGATTATCAGTGGTATATAGATTTGAGAAAATATGGTTCGGTTCCCCATTCCGGATTTGGCTTGGGAATTGAACGTACTGTTGCCTGGATAGCTAATCTTCCCCATATCAGGGAAACTATACCTTTCCCGAGAATGTTGAACAAGATTTATCCTTAAAACAGTATTACGTATAAAGTATGACGTATATCGTGAACTAGAAATACTTAGAAACACTTCTACCCACAATATTAATAGAAAGTAGATTTACAGTTTATAGTTTTTGGTCAAAGATGTGGGCATAAATGTATGAGATTGCCAGCCTTTCTCTCTTTTGTCATTGCGAGCGACCGAAGGGAGCGAAGCAATCTCATTCACTTATCCCTGCAGTGTTAATAAAGATAGAAAGATAGTTTTCAGATAAAAAAGAGGTAAGCATAAATGTATGAGATTGCCACGCCCGCCTCTTGCCTCTTAACACCAGTTAAGGGGCAAGGGGCGGGCTCGCAATGACAGCATCATATCTAGTATTAGGTATAAGATATGCCATCAAAATAAAATATTATATACTAACGATTGAATATCAATTGGTAAACATTATACGTTTGCGATATACGTTATACGATTTTTGTCATTGCGAGGAGCGAAGCGACGAAGCAATCTCATTCACTTCTACCCGCAGGATATAAATAGTTTTCAGATAAAAAAATATATTGCTAAAGATTAGGCCATGTTAGATTATTTATTATTGATTTTGTATTTAACTAAAAATTGAAAACTAAAAATTGAAAACAGATTTTAATATACAACACACTATTAATTTTAGAAGAAGCATACTAAGGAGATGAATATGAAGACTAATCAAAGAAAAAACGACCAGGAAATATGGCAAAGAACTCATAACTGTGGTGAATTAAATAAAAATAATATTGAAGAAAAAGTAACCTTAATGGGTTGGGTTAATTCCCGTCGAGATCATGGTGGCCTTATCTTTGTTGATTTGAGAGACAGAGAAGGCAAAACCCAGGTAGTCTTTGACCCTAAAATATCAAAGGAAGCCCATCTGATGGCTCATAAAATTAGAAGCGAATATGTAATTGCGGTGAAAGGAGAGGTAGTATCACGAGGGGAAGAGGCTATTAATCCCAATTTGAAAACCGGTGAAATTGAAATAAAGGTAAACAAGATGAGAATTCTAAATCAATCAGTACCTCCTCCTTTTAATATTGATGATTATTCTGAAGTGGGAGAGGATATGCGGCTGAGATATCGCTATTTAGACCTTAGAAGACCAGAGATGAAAAATAATATAATTTTGCGTCATCAAGTTTACCAATTAATAAGAAATTTTTTGAGTGCCAGAGGATTTCTGGAAATAGAAACACCTTTTTTGACTAAAAGTACTCCAGAGGGAGCCCGAGATTATATTGTTCCCAGCCGTGTTAATCCTGGAAAATTTTATGCTCTTCCACAATCTCCACAATTATTTAAACAATTATTAATGATTAGTGGTTTTGATAAATATTTTCAGATAGTGCGATGTTTTCGAGATGAAGACTTACGAGCAGATCGAGCACCAGAATTTACTCAATTGGATATGGAAATGTCTTTTATGGAGAGAGAAGAGCTATTTTATTTAATTGAGGATTTGATGATACATCTGTTCCGTGAGATTTTAGCCGTCCCCATTGCCAAACCTTTTCCCAGATATGATTATGACCAGGTAATGTCCAAATATGGAACTGATAAACCTGATTTAAGATATGGAATGGAAATACATAATCTGAATTATATTTTCCAGAATACAAAATTTAAGGCATTTTTAGAGGTAATCACAGCAGGTGGAAAGGTTGCTGCCTTAAAAACTGAGAAACCTGACACCTTTTCTCGTAAGAATATTGATGATTTGGATATCTTTGTCAAATCATTGGGACTGGGTGGATTAACTTATATACGTTTCAAAGATGGTAATAATATTCAATCTTCTATTGCCAAGTATGTCAATGAAGAAGAAATAAATCAGCTAAAGTCAGAAATGCAGGCTGTATCTGGTGACCTTATTTTTATAGTAGCAGGGGAGAATGAACAGGTTAACCAATCGCTGGGTACGCTTCGAACTAAATTAGCAAACACTCTAAATTTAATTCCTGAAAATCAATATAAGTTTTTATGGGTAACCAATTTTCCCTTATTTGAGTATTCTCAGACTGAAAAGAGATATACCTCCATGCATCACCCCTTTACTGCTCCTGTTGATGATGATGTTCCCTTACTGGACAGTAGCCCTTATCAAGTGCGTTCTAAGGCCTATGATTTAGTTTTGAATGGAAATGAAATTGGTGGAGGGAGTATTCGTATTCATCAGACTGAGCTACAAGAAAAGATATTCCATTTATTAGGAATAAAACATGAAGAAGCCCAAGAAAAATTTGGTTTTCTTTTAGAGGCATTAAAATATGGTGCTCCACCACATGGTGGGATTGCTTTTGGTATGGACAGACTGGTTATGCTGTTGGCTGGTGCCACTTCTATACGAGAGGTGATTGCCTTTCCTAAAACACAGAAGGCAACCTGCCTGTTAACTGGTGCCCCAGCAGAGGTAAGCCCAGAACAACTAAAAGAATTACATTTAAAATTGGATATTTAATAATAGTTTATAGTTTTTAGTGGTTAGTTTTTGGTTAAATACAACATAAATAATCTAAAATGAACTACTCCTTTACGATATGCTCTTTATTTTTTGTTTGTAAACTGTCTACTGTCTGAAAACTTAATAATAAAAGCTAACGACTAATTACTATTAATGTATTTTTTATGAACAATAGCCATAATTATGATAATAATTACAAATAGTTGTTGTATTTTATAAAAAAATGTGTTATATTAGGTTAGCAGAGAGAAATTGACAGGTTACCCTGCTGTGAGCGCTAATCTGATTAAGTTTTGACCCAACACTTTTTTAAAAAGGTAATCGAACTCCAGGTGTGTAATGCAAGCCTGTGGTACCCGAAAGGGATGCCTAAAATTAACAGAAATGTTAGTTAACTGGAAGCATGAGGCATCTGGGTAGATATCCACCTGTTTGAGGATCGGAATCAAAACTTGATGTTAGCGACATAGCAGGGTTGTTATTTATTTAAGCATCGGAATTGCAAGTGGTTCCCGATATTATAAAGAAAAATACCAAAAAATGTCATTGTGTCATTGCGAGCCTGCCCTAAACTAATGTTTAGAGGCGGGCGTGGCAATCTCATACACTTAAGCCTACATCTTTGACTAAAAACTGACCACTTTTCTTACTAATAATCCTGCGGGGATAAGTGAGTGAGATTGCTTCGTCGCTTCGCTCCTCGCAATGACCAAATGGTATATTGTATTACGTATAAAGTATATCGTTTAAATATAGTTGCTAGTCGGAAGTTATTTCAGGGGTACTTGAATTTATTTCTATTGACAACAAGTCATTATTTATATTATGATAAACGAGTTAAATAAAGAAGCTATTAGAAGACGAATGTTGCTTAAGAGAAAAAAACTTAGCGCAGAGTATATTTTGAAAAATAGTAAAATAATAGCTGATAATTTAATGAAATTAGATATTTACCAACAATCGACCAATATTATGCTCTATGTCGCCACTAAGTCAGAAGTCCAAACATGGGAAATCATTGAATCTGCTCAGAAAGATAAGAAAAATATTTTTATACCCCTTATCATTAGAGGTTCCAATATGTTGTTTCCTTCCTTAGTAAAAGATTTTAAAAAGGAATTGATTAGAGGAGATTTAGGAATTTTCCAACCCAGTAAAGAATTCTACCGATTATGTCCACCTGATATCCTGGATTTGGTTATCGTGCCTGGTGTTGCTTTTACTGTTCAAGGTTACCGTTTAGGTAGAGGTGGTGGATATTATGATCATTTTTTAAGTCAGTTAGAACCACGAACTACTTCCGTTGCTCTGGCCTTTGAGATGCAGATATTAACAGAAATACCAGTTGAGGAAAAAGATGTCCCAGTTGATTATATTATTACCGAAAAGAGGATTATTAAAATAAGAGAATAGCCTTCTTATTTTTAGGCAATTATTAAAAGACAATTCTTACTCTAAACCACTCTCGCTGAGGAAAAGGATGATATAGTATTATAATTCCTCTCCCTTAGAAGGGAGAGGGAAGGGTGAATATAGTAGTATATCGTATTACGTATAACGTATATCGTTTAAATACAGTTGCTAATCGGAAGTTATTTCAGGGGTTCTCAAGGGGGAACACCCTGTTCCTTCGGGACACCCCTCTCAAGAGGGGAATTCTTCCCCTTGATTATCTTGTTTGCAAAACAAGATAGAATTTCTTTGAATTGTATTTTCTTGGAGGGGTTTCAGGGGAAATCTCCCCTGAATATAGTAATTGCAGAACAATTTCGATATTATATAAGATAAACTACCAAAGCAAAATGTCATTGCGGCCTGCCTCTTGCCTCTTAACACCAGTTAAGGGGCAAGGGGCAGGCGTGGCAATCTCATACTATTATACCTGTATCTTTGGTCTGAAAACTGAAAACTAAAGAGCGCCAAGAAAGCTCTCTATTTCTGGCAGGGTGAAAGTCCCTGTTGGGTAAGGTCTAGCCAACCACCCATACCGAGTGTTGCATCGAAATGGGTAACCATGAGATGAAGCGTACACCGGGAATCA
>JAGPKD010000014.1 GCA_018054125.1 Candidatus Oleihabitans oleiphilus
GACTAAAGATGTGGGTATAAGTGGATGAGATTGCTTCGTCGCTTTGCTCCTCGCAATGACAAAATGGTATATCGTATTACGTATAATGTATATCGTTAAATATAGTCGTTAGTTGTTGGTATCTGGCATTTAGTTTGCCTATTGCTTATTACTTATTACTGGTTACTTATTACTGAATTGGCTCCTCGCAATGACAAAAATGGTATACCGTATTACGTATAACGTATATCGTTTAAATACAGTTGCTAGTCAGAAGTTATTTCAGGGGTTGTCAAGGGGAAGAATTCCCCTTGAATATTGGAATTGCCCGACAATTTCAATATTCTTAATAAATAGCAAAGTAAGATATCAAAGATAAGATACCAAAATAGAATAGTAAAGAGAAAAATAACTATTGAACTTGATTTTAATTCAGGGGTTCTCAAGGGGAAGAATTCCCCTTGAATATCTTGTTTATGAAACAAGATAGCATTTCTTTGAATTGTATTTTAATTGAGGGGTTTCAGGGGAAACCTCCCCTGAATATCTTGTAATATTAAAATAGCTAAAATACCTTAAAATATAAATTAAAAATGTAAATTATATGGATAAACTATTATTATGAAAGTAATTATTGGTCATACCAGTGCTGATTTTGATTGTCTTGCTGCTATGATTGCCGCCAAAAAGTTATATAAAGATGCCTTAGTTATTTTTCCAGGTGCTATTGAAGAAAATGTAAGAAAATTTCTTCTAATATATGAGAATGCCTTAAATATTTCTTCTATGAGGCAAATTGATATGGAAAGAATAACAAAATTAATTATTGTTGATACCAGACAAAGAGATAGAATTGGTCAGTTTGAATCTATCTTAGATAAAGAAAATCTTATGACCATAATTTATGACCATCACCCATCTTCAGACAATGACATTACTGGTAAGGTAAGTAAAATAGAACAGGTAGGAGCCACTACTACTATTTTATTAAAGGATATTATAAAAAATAATATTATCATATCACCTCTGGAGGCTACCTTATTTGCCTTAGGTATATATGAAGATACAGGTTCACTTGCTTTTTCCACCACCACTAAAGAAGATATAGATGTGCTAAGCCATCTTTTTTCCATTGGTGTTAATTTAAGAACAGTTAATAAATTTACTAATATAGGATTAAACCTAAAACAAAAAAAAATACTTAATAAACTTATGTCTGTGTCTCAAGAATTTTATTTTAAGGGGGTAAGTGTAGTATTTGCTAAAACTGAAATTGAGGAATATATTGAAGGGCTGGCTCTGATTACTCATAAATTAATTGAAATTGTAAATAGCGATATTATTTTTGTTTTAGTAAAAATGAAAAATAGAATATATGTAGTAGGAAGAAGTAATCGTAATTCAGTTAATGTAGGAGAAATACTGAAAACATTGGGAGGAGGCGGTCATTCTCAAGCGGCATCTGCAGTGGTAAGAAAACTATCTTTATGGGATACTGAACAAAAAATAAGACAAGCTTTAGAAAAACATATCAAATTGGAGACCTTAGCAAAAGATATCATGACCAGCCCGGTCAAAACTTTAGATGTAAATACTACTATAGAAGAAGCCTATAAAATTATGCTACGTTATGGTCATAATGGTTTCCCCATAATGGATAAAGGGCAATTAGTTGGTGTAATTACCAGACAGGAAATTTATAAAGCGAAACATCATCATTACGAACAAGAAACAGTTGATGTATACATGTCTGAGAATATTATCAGTGTTGATCCTGACACTCCAATTTTAGAAATACAGGAATTAATGATTAAATATGATGTTGGCAGAGTATTAGTTTTAAATAATCAGGGCAAGTTAGAAGGTATTATAACCAGGACCGATTTAATTAGAAGTTTATACGGTGAAAAGGAGATTAGCAAAGAATCCTATTCTATATTTGAAAAGAGCGGGGTTGAATACAACTATAATAAAGAAAAAATAAAAGCTTTAATGCACCAATATTTTAGTAAAGAGATCTTGGAAGCTCTATATTTAATAGGTAAAACGGGAGATAATTTAGGTTATTCTGTCTTTATGGTTGGAGGTATAGTTAGAGATTTGTTATTAGGAATTCCCAATTTAGACCTTGATATTGTAGTGGAAGAAGATGCTATTAAATTTGCCCATTTTTTTAGTCGCCAGGTAAAAGGAAAAATAAAATGCCATCAAAAATTTAAGACAGCAGTAGTTTTTTTGCCTAATGGAATAAAAATAGATTTTGCTTCGGCAAGAAGAGAATTCTATGAATTTCCAGCAGCTATACCCCAGGTTGAATTTGCCTCCATTAAGAAAGATTTATATCGCAGAGATTTTACTATTAATGCCATGGCTATTCAGCTTAATCAAGACAAATTTGGAAAATTATTGGACTTTTTTGGTGGTAAACGAGATTTAGAATCAAAAAAAATAAGAATTCTTTATAGTCTCAGTTTTACAGAAGATCCAGCTCGTATTATAAGAGCAGTTAGATTTGAACAGAGATATAATTTTAGTATTGAAAAATCTACTGAGAAATTTTTAAAAAAAGCGGTTAAAGAAGGGCTACTTTCTCGAATCAGGAAAAAAAGACTTAGTGAGGAATTTTTAATTGCTTTACAAGAAAAAGAACCGGTAAAAGTATTAAAAAGAATGGATCAATTGGAAATACTGTCTGCCATAATACCTAATCTAACTTTATCACCGCTCTTAATAGAAAAATTCAATAAAATTGAAAATTATGTGAAAAAATGGTATCTAAAATTTCCTGAGGAAAATATTGATAAAAGTATCTTGTATCTATTTTACTTATTACAATTTTCTAATTTGGATATTAAAACTCTAACTAAAAGAATCGAGTTAAGTAAAAAAACTATTGATATATTAAATACTATAGAATGCTGGAAAGATAACATTATTAATATATTGGAGCAAAGGGTTCTTTTCCCCAGTAATATCTATTATTACTTACAAGACAAGCCTAATGAATTGTTAATTATTATATTATTGGAGAAGGAAGGAGATAATCATATAACTGAAAGAATTGAAAACTACCTAAAAATATATAAAAAGACCTCTATTTTTATTTCCGGGAATGATTTAATCAATTTAGGAATGAAGCCTGGCCCTATTTATGCTAAAATATTAAAGTTAATACTTTATCTTCAATTAAATAAAATATTAAAGAACAAAGATGAAGAGATTGCCTTTGTAAAAAAACTATTAGAAAAAAGGATTATTTAGTTTCATGCTAAACAATATTTTTGGTTTAATCTGGAGTATACCAGCAGTGCTAATTGCTATTACCGTCCATGAATATGCCCATGGTTTTGTTGCTTATTATCATGGTGATCCTACTGCTAAACTTGCTGGTCGGCTAACTCTAAATCCCATAGCACATCTCGATCCAATAGGAACTCTTATGTTACTTATATTCCGAATAGGTTGGGCTAAGCCAGTCCCTGTTAACTATAATAATTTAAGAAATCCTAAAGAAGATATGATGAAAGTATCTCTAGCAGGACCTTTATCCAATATTATTACTGCCTTTCTATTTGCTTTACTATTAAGAGTAAGCTACCTACTATTTCGAAATATACTATTCCGCTCATCTTTCTTATTTACATTAGCACAAGGATGGTTTACTTTTTTACATACTGGAATATTTATTAATATCGCTCTGGCTCTATTTAATTTAATACCAATTCCTCCCTTAGATGGACATCATATTTTGTCAGGGCTATTACCAGAGCATCTTGCACAAAAATATAGTAACATTAACCAAACCTATAGTATCCTTATTATATTATTGTTATTTATGTCTGGTTTTATAAGTAAGATTATTATCCCTATTGTTGATTATTTTTATCGTTTATTAATATGAACCAGGAGAAAACTAGTAAGCTTGATTTTATTCAGGGGTTTCAGGGGGCGAAGTCCCTTGATTATCTTGTTGGTACAACAAGATAGCATTTCTTTATAAGGCATTTTTCTTTATTTTTTAACTAGAATTTACTATATACTAAATACTATATACTCAATACTAATAAAAGAGGGGTTTCAGGGGATACTTACCCTGAATATCTTGTTAATTCAAAAATCAAGGAGGAAAATGAATTAGATGAAAGGCATTATTTTTAGCGGAATGAGACCTACTGGCAAACTACATATAGGAAATTATTTTGGTGCATTAATGAACTGGGTACAGTTACAAAATGATTATAAATGCTATTATGGAGTGGTAGATTGGCATGCACTTACTACCGGATATGATGAGACAGCAATGATGAAAGAAAATATTATTGAAATGGTTATTGACTGGCTAAGTGCTGGAATAGATCCTGATAAGAGTACTCTTTTAATTCAATCTCATGTTCCAGAACATGCCGAATTACATCTTCTCTTATCAATGATTACTCCAGTTTCCTGGTTAGAGAGAAACCCAGTCCTAAAAGAACAGGTTCGGGATTTAGGTTTAAAAGAAAACATTGGTTATGGATTACTTGGTTATCCAGTTCTAATGGCGACTGATATCCTAATTTATAAGTCAAATGCCGTTCCAGTTGGGGAAGACCAGTCTCCACACATTGAATTAGCAAGAGAAATTGGTCGGCGATTTAATAGCCTCTATCAGAATGTATTTACCATTCCAGAACTGAAACTATCTCCTACTCCCAAGATTCTGGGTATAGACGGAAAAAAAATGAGTAAAAGTCTAAAGAATGATATTAGCTTATCTGATAATCCTGAAGATATCAAGACTAAGGTAATGTCTATGATAACTGATCCAGAGAAAATAAGGTTGTCTGATCCTGGCCATCCAGAAATCTGTGTAGTATTTAATTATCATGGACTATTTAATAAAAAAGAATTAGCAGATATTGAAAAGAAATGTCGCCAGGCCCAACTTGGTTGTGTGGAATGTAAAAAAAGATTGGCAGAAATATTAATACAATCATTTCAAATTTTTAGAGAAAAGAGAAAACATTACGAAAGAAATCCACAACTGGTATGGGATATACTGGATACAGGAAGTCAAGAGGCGAGAAAAGTTGCCAGGATAACTTTAGAAGAAGTCAAAAAGGCGATGAACATGGATTATGCCAGATAAACATGAGTTAACGTATCTATCAATAGAACAATTGTCTAGTTCTGTTCAACTGTTATATAAAAAAGTAAAGGATAGAGAAATAGACCCCCAGGAAATATCATTATTGAAGATTATTGAAAAATTTTTGGGCGATATGCTGTTATTACCTCAAGAATCTGTCAATTTAGAAATAGTAGCTAATTTCCTGATAGCACTATCTAAACTAATATTTTGGAAATCAAGTTTATTATTACCATCATATCAAAACCAAAATAATGAGGAAATAGACAATGATACCATCTTTAGCAAGGAAGAATATTGGAAAGAATATAAAAAATACCAGCTATTGGTTGAAATTCTGGCTGAAAAAGAGATAAAGCAGCAAGATATCTATTTAACATGTTTTAGTTCCTCCACCGATTATGAAGAAGCATATCCACAAAATAATCACTATGCTGACCTTATTCTAGCCATGGAAGCTATTTTATCCCGAAAAAATGAGCATAATATAATTAATTTCAAAAAAAATGAAGATAATATCATAAAGAAAATGAAAGAAATTGAAGATAAAATTTCAAAAAGTAAAGATAAATTGTCTTTCAGTCAGATAATTCCATTAAGTTGTTCAAAAATAGAAATAATAACTATATTTCTGGCTTTGTTAGAATTAATTTGTCAGGGGAAAGTAGACTATATTCAGAATAAAAATTTTGATGAAATTATTTTCTATCGGAAGGAAGATCAAAAATTAACGAAAAAGAATATTCAACTATAGATAAATGGGAAAAAATTATTGAGCTATTATTATTTACCACTAATAAACCTCTATCTATCAAAAGAATTGGGATTATCACTGGAAAAGAAAGTGCAGAGATAAGAAAAATAATAAATAATTTGCAAGAGGAATACCGTAAATCTGATAAGCCCTTTTTTATTCAGGAAGTTTCTGGCGGTTTCTCTTTTGCTACTAAACCAGAATACGCTCCCTGGATAAGAAAAATGTATAACTCAGAAAGAAAATATCGATTGTCCAAAGCTTCCATGGAAACTTTGGCTATCATTGCCTATAATCAACCCATAACTCGACTGGAAATTGAAACCATAAGAGGTGTTGATTGTAGCAGCGTATTATTAAATCTTCTAAAGAATGGCTTTATAAAAATTAGAGGTAGAAAAAAAGTTCCTGGCAATCCTTTGCTTTATCGAGTTACAGAAAAATTCTTATCACATTTTGGACTAAAAAATATATCAGATTTACCTCCTTTGGAAGAATTGGAAAAACAAAATGGCGAAAATGAGACTACAAAAGTTTTTAGCAGAAAAAGGGATTGATTCCAGAAGAAAATGTGAGCAATTAATCACCCAGGGGAAGGTTAAAGTTAACAATGTGGTAGTTACTAAATTAGGTACTACGGTTGAACCAAATAAAGATATAATTGAAGTAAACAATCAAATTATTAACCAGAATATAAACAAAATATATATCTTGCTAAATAAGCCGAGTGGCTATTTATGTACCTCTCATGATCCTTTTGGTAGGGCTACTATTTATGATTTAATAGAAAAAATACCAGTTAAAGTTAATTATGCCGGACGGCTTGATTTTTACTCCGAAGGACTAGTCTTATTAACAAATGATGGAGAATTGATTTATAAAATAACTCACCCTCAAAAAGAGATTAAAAAAGTGTATCTGGTAAAAGTGAAAGGATTACCAGATGTCAGGGATTTAGAACAATTAAAACAGGGAATACCATTATCACCAACTTTTACTACTGCACCCTGTCAGGTGAAAATAGTAAAGAGGAATAAAAATAATTCAATATTGGAAATAGCAATCAGTGAGGGTAAGAAAAGACAAATAAGAAGAATGTTCTCTTATCTTGGATTTCCAGTACTAAGCTTAAAGAGAACTCAAATTGGTATATTATCCTTAGGTAATTTAAAATCAGGGCATTATCGTTTTTTAAACAAAGAAGAAGTCGAGCAACTAAAAAAATATATTGAAAATAAATAATAAATAAGGAATCATTATATATTGGGTAATAAAAATACTGGATTGGTTATCACTATTGATGGTCCTGCCGGTGCGGGTAAGAGTACAGTGGCAAAAGAACTTGCTAAAAGATTAGACTTTAAATATATCAACACTGGAGACCTTTACCGTTATGTAACTTATTGTGCTTTACAGGAAAATCTTGATGTAAATAATGCCAAAGAAATGGATATATTATCTAAAAAAATTGTTAAAAAATATAGCAAAGACCATAATTATCTGACTCTTATTAATCAAAATAGATTTATTAGCGAGGAAATACATAGCCCTGAGGTGAATAAAAAAGTTTCTTATGTTGCCCAGCATCCAGCAGTGCGAAATAATTTAGCCCCCCTTCAGCGGATGTTAGCAAAAAGAGGTTCTGTAGTTATGGAAGGAAGGGATATTGGTTCAGTAGTTATTCCCTATGCAGAGATAAAATTTTTTATCACTGCTAATAAATATACCAGAATAAAAAGAAGATATAAAGAACTTAAAGAAAAAGGTTATAAAGTAACTTTCCAGGAAGTTAAAGAAGAAATTACTAATCGTG
Source organism: Candidatus Oleihabitans oleiphilus (assembly GCA_018054125.1). Classification (GTDB taxonomy): domain Bacteria; phylum Atribacterota; class Phoenicimicrobiia; order Phoenicimicrobiales; family Stramentimicrobiaceae; genus Oleihabitans; species Oleihabitans oleiphilus. The sequence continues at coordinate 7,675 of JAGPKD010000014.1, forward strand.
ATTATCTTGATAGTAAAAGAAAAATAGCTCCCCTGACTAAACCTGAAAATGCCATTGTTATTAATACCTCCCATAAAAATATTAATGAAGTAGTAGAAATAATGTTAATGAAAATTCAGGAATTAAGGGATAAACAACAGTAAGGAATAAATAGTAAATGGAAATATTGCAGACTAAAGAAATTGGATTCTGTTTTGGAGTGAGAAGGGCTATAAAAAGAGCAGAGAAGGCTATTTCCACTCTACCCATTAATGATATTTATATGTTGGGTGAAATTATCCATAATCCTCAAGTTATTGATAAATTTAATAAAAAGGGGATTCATATAGTTCAAGATATTTCGCAAGTTCCACATCATAAATATCTTATTACCAGAGCTCATGGTATTACCAAAAGTGAAGAGCAATATTCCCAACAAGGTAATATAAAACTAATAGATACAACCTGTCCCTATGTCAAAAAACTCCACCAGATAGCTAATTTATTAAATAAGGAAAAATATCAGATTATGGTCTTGGGAGATATTATCCATCCTGAAATTAAAAGTTTGTTGAGTTATATTAATAATCAGGCAATTGTTATTCAATCAGTTGAAGATCTTCTGGGTAAACCTTATCAATTTTCTAAAAAAATCGGTATACTATCTCAAACAACGAAAGATATTGAGCAGTATAAACAAATTATCAAAGAAATTTTTAGTTATGTTGAAGAATTAAGAGTATTTAATACCATCTGTAAAGCAACTCGACTACGACAGCAAGCCACCCAAGAATTAGCTAAAATAGTTGATATAATGATAGTTATTGGAGGTTTAAATAGTGCTAATACTGCTAGATTAGCTTATTTGAGCAAAATAATTGGTACTGAAACTTATCATATTGAAAATGAGAAGCAACTCGATGAAAGATGGTTTATCGGCAAAAATAGGATTGGGATTACCACTGGAACTTCTACCCCTGATTATATTACCTCTCAGGTAATTAAAGAAATTAAAAGGCTAACTCAAAATTGAGGTAGCCTCTCTTAAATTAGTTTTAATTCCTCTTAAAACAGCCTTCCCTTCCTTGACTATTAAACACTCCCTTTCCAAGTTCAGATAGCCTTTCTAACCTTGCCGGATTTTAAACATTGAGTACAAACATTTAATCTTTTTATTGAATTATTAACATTTACTCTTACTTTTTGAACATTCACTGACCATTTTCGATTACTTAGTCGGTGTGAATGACTGATTTGCTTACCAAACTGTGGCCCTTTTCCACATATATCACATTTAGCCATTATTTCTTCCTCCAGGAATATATAGTAACATATTATTATTTCTTGAAAAATTACGAATTTTATTTTATCATAATTAGGTTATAATAAGCAAGTAAATAGGTGAAAAATTCTCTTTTAAATTTCTTAAATAAGAAAAAATAAATTCTAACATTCTAACCATAATCCTCTCTTCGAGAGAGAGGGGGAGTAGAATTGGCAGGTGATCTTTAATGAGAATTATTGCTGGTACTTATAAAGGATTTCGTCTAAATGCTTTTCCTGGGAATGATATTAGACCCACACCAAGTAAAATAAGAGAAGCAATATTTGATTTAATTGGTCCTAAGGTTTTAGAGTCAGATTTTTTAGACTTATTTGCAGGGACTGGAGCAGTAGGGATTGAAGCTTTAAGTAGAGGTGCAAAAAGTGTAACCTTTGTAGATTTAAATCAAAAGGCAATAAACTTAATAAAGAATAACTTAAAAAAAATATATCAAAACGATTTTTCCCAAGTCATTAAAAATAATTATATTCAAGCCATAAGATTATTTAACCTCAAACAAATAAAATTTGACATCATTTTCTTGGACCCGCCCTATAATAAAAATTATACTTTGACCTCCTTGCAAGAAATTGATCAAGGTGCTCTCGCCAAAGAAAGTACTATCATTGTGATCCAGCATCCTATCAAATTTGAAATAAAGGAGAATTTTAAAAACTTAGTGTGTCTAAAAGAGAAGAAATATGGTAAATCTGGAATAACTATTTTTGGCTATCAACAATAAAAAATCTATCTTAAGGAGACCTTTTATGATTAAAGCAGTGTATCCTGGTAGTTTTGACCCCATTACCAACGGACATTTGGATATAATTGATAGGGCTGTAAATATATTTGATAAAATTATTGTCGTAATAGCAGAAAATTCGCGTAAAACATCCCTCTTTTCAGTAGAAGAGAAGATAGACATGATCCGAAATGTTACTGAAAACCTAAAAAATGTTGAGGTACAATCTTTTAATGGTTTATTAGTTGATTGTGTAAGGTCAAATAAAGCTAATGTAATATTAAGAGGGATGAGAGCAATTTCAGATTTTGAATATGAAGCACAATTTGCACTTATCAACAAAAAAATGGCCCCTGAGATTGAAACAATTTTTATGGTAACCAGTACTCAATTTTCTTATTTAAATTCCACTATTGTTAAAGAAATAGCTTCTTTAAACGGCTGTGTTAAAGAATTGGTACCGCCCTATGTGGCTAAAAAACTAAAAAATAAATTTGGATACTAAAAATATATAAAAAATTTAGATAAGAATAATCTTATTAGTAAAGTCCTGACCACCAACTCTTGCTATCCCTGATTTATAAGCCAGGACGTAAAGGTCAGTAGCAAGAATATCATAATTTAACATTTTTAAAATAACTTCATTTTCCAACTTTTTATGGTGTTGATAAAAATTACTCAATTTTAAAACGAGAGGTAGTTTAGAATTCAATTTAGCTTCTTTGAGAATCAATCTCCCTTTTTTAGTCATTCCTAAAACGCGGCAATATCTAGGACCAGATTTATTAAAAGACTTTACTTCTTTTTTGGTTAAGCCAATTAAACTATGAATTAATATTCTCTGTATTCTGGTACGAGTGTAACGTTTTGATTTAGCTGTTTTAATTAATTCTTCAATGCTACCAGTTGATAGAGCAGCCTTTTTTAATTTATTTTCTAATCCTTCCTGAATTCCATTAATTTTTTTTATATCAATAATATTCATACTTCTTAGCTTGCTAAAAATAGCCTGCTCAAAACAAGATAATAAAATAGGGTTGAAACCTTTCTGAAACTCCTCCCTAATAATCTGATAAGACGAATAAGGAATAGCTGATTTTAGCTGTTCAGAGAGATTAACATTATTATTAATATCACTATAATAACTTTGAGTGATAATATTTCTTATCGCAGTGGCACTAGAATATTGACCTTCCAGGTTACTCTCTAAATAGCTCGAACCAATTCTCTTAATAGGGATTGGCTTTATAGAACTTTTTAAATCTTGTAATGATATTATGTACTCTAATGCTAAAATATTATTGGATTGATTTAAAATTTCTCTTACTTCATTTAAAGATATGTTAGATAAATTTTTAGCATACTTTTGGTAAAAAGAAGTTATAGCTTTCTCACGAATTTTGGGAAAACTATTACCTTTTTTCACACCATCTTTTATTATTTTTTTAAAATAGGGCGGCTCAGCCCTGATTAATTTTGCTAAATTAGCAAAGGTTTCTATTTTCTCATTCTCACAACCAAAAGCTACATAGTCAACAACACCTAAAGAATCTAATAGCCTAATTCCAGCCTGGGCAAATCCGTGGGAATCCTGACTGGCAAAAACAAAGGGTAATTCAATCACCAGGTCAACTCCAGCTGATAGAGCCATTTTGGTGCGAGTCCACTTGTTCAATATTGCCGGTTCACCCCGTTGTAAGAAGTTGCCCCCCATCACGGCAATAGAAAATTCAGCCTCTGTTAATTGTTTAGACTTTTGCAGATGATATAAATGGCCATTATGGAAAGGATTATATTCGGCAATAATACCCAAAGTTGACATTTTTTCCTCGATATTGGGATGATAATGTGTTATAATTTTATGGTATTTTATCTTTTAGTATATCACAATAGCTTATCTTTTATTATCAGAATCATCAGAATACTAACAATAAATTTCGTGTTTTTTAATAGTATTAGAATTTCAAGGGAATTTTGATACTATTAAAACAACAAATAAACAAAGATAAAATATAAAAGATTGATTTGTTATAAAAAATTTTAAAAGACAAGATATGCATTTCTTGGAAAGGAATTTTTCTTTATTTTTTATCTAACATTTAAACTATATACGTTATACATTATACGGTATACTTATTTTATTTGAGGGGTTTCAGGGGATACTTCCCCTGAATATCTTGTTGTTCTTTATCCAAAATTTATTATTTAAGGAGGTAATTTTTAATGAATATTTCAGAAAATCTTAGACAGAGGGCAAAAAAGTCAATTAAAAAAATTGTTTTACCAGAAGGAGAAGAACCCCGAATGATTAAGGCAGCAGAAATAATCTATCGGGAAGGTTTTGCTAAGTTGGTATTCTTAGGAAAGGAAGAGAAAATAAAAGATATTGCCAAACAAATTAAGGTGACTTTCCCCAAAGATATTGAAATTATTGACCCTGAATCTGCTGAAAATCTAAATATCTATTCTGAAATATATTACAACTTAAGAAAAAATAAAGGAATGACTCTTGAAGAGGCTAAGAAATTATTAAAGGATCCTCTTTATTATGGTGCCCTAATGGTATATCAGGGTGATGCTGATGGGCTAGTGGCTGGGTCCATTCATGCCACTGGTGATGTGTTTAGACCGGCCTTACAGACTATTAAGACTGCTCATAATGTAAATATTGTCTCCAGTTCTTTTATTATGGTGGTACCTGATTGTCCTTATGGTGAAAATGGAGCTATATTATTTGCCGATTGTGCCCTATTCCCTGACCCAAACGCCGAAGAATTAGCGGATATAGCCATTGCCAGCGCTAACACTGCCCAGGTTTTAATGGGTGTAGAACCAAAGGTTGCTATGCTTTCCTTTTCTACCAAAGGGAGTGCTAAGCATCCCTTAGTTGACAAAGTAATTCAGGCTACTGAGATAGTAAAGAAAAAGGCTCCTGACTTAAAGGTAGATGGAGAACTCCAGGCAGACGCTGCTTTGATTCCAGAAATAGGTAAACGGAAGGCACCAGACAGTGAAATTGCTGGTAAAGCAAATGTACTCATATTTCCAGATTTACAAGCTGCCAATATTGCCTATAAATTAGTGGAACGGCTGGCCAAGGCAGAGGCTATAGGCCCTATTTCTCAAGGGATGCGAAAACCAGTTAATGATCTTTCCCGTGGTTGTTCAGCTCAGGACATTGTTAATGTGGTTGCTATTACTGCTCTTCAGGCTCAAGGAGTTTAAAATAATTTTTTTATAATTGAATAAAAATAAATTCATTATGAATCCTGAAAAATATGGTTACCATAATAGAAAATTAACTTATTATTCAGAAAATAAGAAGCATATATTTGCATATTAATCAAAATTTTAATATAATTAAAAATTGTAATTATTATATAAATAATCTTTATCTGCTTAGAAGGAGGAAATAAATTGGCTAATCCAAAAAGAAAAACATCTAAATCAAGAAAAAATAAAAGAAGGACACACTGGGTAGAAAAAGAAATTAATCTGGTAGAATGTTCCAGGTGTCATGAATATAAACTTCCTCATCATGTTTGTCCTTCCTGTGGTTACTATAATGGAGAGAAGATTATTCCAGAAAAGAAAACTAAAGAAGCTAAAGCAACCTAAAGTAAATATAATATTCTAAATATTATTTATTTTTAAAAAATGTTCTTATCTTTAAAAGCTTTTTGAGTGTCATAAATACAACTATTTGTGACACTCTTTAAGTTTTAAGAAGTCTATCCATCCCTTATAAAAGTATAAAAATATAAGATTAATAAGATTACCACATTATTGATCACTTTAACTGTAAATAATTAAAGAAAAGAATATTTTTAGTTATCTTGCCTACTTGATTTCACTAATTTTCTTGTATATACTATCAGTCAGTAGTAAAAGTAACCTTTATTAGGTGGTCTTAATATTTTTCTATAAATTTTGAAAAAATGTTAAAAAATTTAAGTAAAGAAAAAAGACAGGAAAAAATAAAAGAAAGAATTTCTAATAATCCATTCTTATCAGATGAACAACTGGCAAAAATATTTCGAGTAAGCATTCAAACAGTTCGACTCGACAGATTGGAAATGGGGATTCCGGAGATGCGTAAAAGAGTAATTGCCCTTGCTCAAGAGGCCTCTTCTAAAGTAAAAGCATTAAATAAAAATGAGATTATTGGTGATTTAATTGATATTGATCTGGGTAAAAGTGGTATCTCTACCCTGCGAACGACAAGAGATATGTCTTTTGGAAAGAACAAAGTGGTCAGAAGCCACTACATATTTTCTCTTGCAGATTCCTTAGCAATGGCAATTATCGATTCTGATGTGGTGCTGACTGGAATTGCCCGTCTAAGATATAAGAATCCAGTCTATGCTGGCCAATTGTTAGTTGCTAAAGCAAGAATAACTACCAAGAAAAGTAATAAATATTTAGTATCAGTGCATATAAAGTGTGATCATCAAGAAGTTTTTACCGCAAAGTTAATTATGGTTTCTGTAAATCAAAAAATTAATAACTATTCTAGTTAATATAAAAAAATCACAAAAATAAGGAGTAAAAAATAATTATGGAAACAATGGAACGAGTAAAAAAAATTATTGTAGAACAACTGGGAGTAGAAGAAGATAAAGTAAAAGAAGATTCTTCCTTTATTGATGATTTAGGTGCAGATTCTTTAGATATTGTAGAGTTAATTATGGCCTTTGAAGAAGAATTTGATATCGAAATCGCCGATGAAGATGCCGAAAAAATCAAAGTGGTGGGAGATGTTATACGCTATTTGGAGGAACAAGAGCAACTATAATCAGAAATCACAGATTTAGGACTTCTATTATTAATTTAACTGGTTAGGAATTTGGTATGGGGGGGCTAAACAGATAGATTTAAGCGAATTAGAAAGAAATTTAGGTTATAAATTTAAAAATACCGAACTATTAACACAAGCTTTAACCCATACCTCATTCTTTAATCAAAAAGATAAAAATAAGGTAAATCATTTTCAACGACTTGAGTTTCTTGGTGACTCAGTTTTAAATTTAGCGGTAAGTAAATATTTATATCAAAAATTTCCTTCTTCCTCAGAAGGTGAGTTGTCTAAAATTAAGTCCATTATGGTCAGTCAACAGTCTTTAGTTAAATATGCTCAGCTAATTAAGCTGGAGGACTTTGTTATTATTGGCAAAAGCGTTAATCTAACCAAAGGGAGAGAGAAATATTCTATTTTAGCGGATTGTTTGGAAGCTTGTTTAGGAGTAATCTACTTGGATGGTGGATTCAATTTTTGTAAAAAAATAATCAATCGTTTTATAAAACAAGAACAAACTGATTTATTAAATAAAAGAGAGATAAGGGATTATAAAACTTCCTTACAAGAGTTTACTCAAAAAAAATTCAATTGTCTTCCTTCTTATAAAATTTTAAAAGAAGAAGGATTGGAACATCAAAAAATATTTCATATAGCAGTATATATTGGGGGTAATGTCTTTGGTGTTGGCACTGGTAAAAATAAGAAAGAGGCAGAACAAGATGCTGCTTACCATGCTTTAAAAAAATTAAAAATTTTCTAAGAAAGGTTTACTTTGTATTTAAAAGAAATTGAGATTAAAGGATTTAAATCATTTGCCAATAAAATAAAACTAACTATTACCCCAGGTATAACGGTTATTGTGGGACCAAATGGATGTGGAAAAAGTAATATTACTGATGCAGTGCGCTGGATACTTGGTGAACAGAATATCCGATCTCTAAGGGGTAATAAAATCATTGATATGATCTTTTCTGGCAATGAAGAGCAGAAAATGAGAAATTATGCTCAGGTGTCCCTACTTTTTGATAATGCTGATCGAAAACTATCTGTGGATTCGGAAGAAGTGGAATTAAAAAGAGTTATCTACCGTTCTGGGGATATTGAAAATTATATTAATGGTATTCCCTGTAAATTAAAGGATATTCAAGAGCTTTTTTGGGGTACTGGATTGGGAAAAAATTCTTATTCTATTATAGCTCAAGGGAAAGTAGATTTTGTCTTAAATGCTAAACCAGCAGAAAGAAGAATGTTATTTGAAGAAGCCTCCGATGTTGCTTTATACCGTAATAAGAGAGAGGATACTCTTAAAAAACTTGACTTAGTTGAAAATAATTTGCTCAGGATAAATGATATTTTAAAGGAGGTAGAGGAAACTCTAATCCACTATAAGAAGAAGTCAGATGATTTGAAGGCTTACCGACTTTGCCAGGAGAATATCCAAAAATTAGAATATTATATGTTAAGCCATCAATATCTATTGCTACAAAAAAGTAGTACTAAAAATAATAAAAAATTGTCTTTTTTAAAAAACGAAATGTCGCAAGTTGAAAAGACAATTTTACATAATAAGACTAATATCTCTCAATTAGAACAACAAAAAGAACAATTAGAGCAACAATTAAATGAAAATATAAAGCTCTATCAAGAAAGTGAAATAGATAAAAATAGGGTTATTAATCAATTGGCATCAATAAAACAACAAGAATCAGAAATTAACCAGCTCCTTAACAATATTCAAGAAGATATCAAATATGCTGATAGTCAATATAAAAGTTTTAAAGATAATCTTTCTGACCTGGAAAAAGATATTCAGGAAACTTACCATAATGAAAAAATCTGTGAAGATAAATTAAAGAATGAAAATATACTGTTAAGAAATTATAATCATCTGCATGACTACTATCAGCAAAAGATAAAAACAATTGAAACTAAAGATATGCTTTTTGAAAAGTATTATCATAAATATCGGGAAGATAAAATTAAAAAAGAAACAGAGATAGAATCCCTAAATCTTTCTCTTTTTAAAATAGGACAAGAACAAGAGTCTATTAATAAAAAGTTAGATGACTATCAAAAATTAGTAAAAGATGTGGAAAAAGAACTTCCTGCTTTGGGAGAAAATATTAAGCAATTGGAAGCAGAAAAAAGAGAAATAGAAAAAGAATTAAAAGCTAAGGAAGTACTTATTGAGAAAGAAAAGGAGCTTATCCAAAATTATCAGAATGACTTAAATTTAAAAAATAAAGAAAAGGATTTTCTAGAGGAATATCTCAAGAATAGCCAGCAAAAAAATAAAAAAATCGAAGATAACCACTTTATTAAAGAGTCATTACCAGAGGTCATTTTCTACGAAGAAATTAATAATCTTATTTTAGAAATACCTGATTATTTAAAGAATATATTTCATTTTATCTTAGAGGAAGGAACAAAAATAATCCAGGTAACCCATTCAGATCAAATAGCTAATTTAAACCAACTTCTAAAAGAAAATAATATAGGAAAGATTAAGATAATTGCCGATAATATCATCTCTCTTACTAAAACAGATTTAGAAAGAGTAAAAATTAAAGAGAATTTTAAAAAAGAAAAGATTATTGGATTTGCTCAGGAACTTATTTCTTATCCTAATGAATATAAGCATCTCTTTGAGCTTATTCTGGATCACATCTTAATAGTGGAAGATATGAGTACAGCTTTTCATTTATTTGAGAAATTAAATGGTCAATGGATAATAATTTCATTAGATGGAATAGTAATAGATCAAAAAGGTATTATTTCTCTGAATTTTGAATTTAACGATAAAGTAAAAGATAGTAATTTTTTAACATCTAACAGGGTATTATCATTAAAACAAGAAATAAAATACATTTCTAATCAGATAAAAATAAAGAATGTAGATTTAAATGACCAAAATGTAAAATATTATAAACTTAATGATAATCTTAAAAGTGTAATAAAACAATTAGAATATTATTTATCAGAATATAGTAGAAATAAAAGTAAATTGACAGAAATAGAGAAAAATATTACAGATTTAGAAAACTTATTGAAAACATTAGATAATCAGAAAATAGAGGAGCAAGAAAAAAAGAAAATTTTAGTAGAAGAGCTTAAAACTATAATTTTATTTCTTAAACATATTGAAAAATACCTTAAAGAATATTCTTCCTATCTAAACTGTCTTGCCAGATACCAGGTTAGCTGCAATAAAAATATTAATGAAATTAAAAAAAACATAGAAAATATGACCATGAAAATCAACTGGAACAAGGAAAGGGCGAAATTGTTACAGGAAAGAAAACAAGAAATGAGCCATTTTATGCAAAATAATCAGCAAGAAGAAAATAAACGGCAAGATAAGTTACAGCATTATAATAAAGAGCTATTATTATTAAATAATGAGAGAGATACCCTAAAAGAAAAACTTAATTTTATTATCATAAATCAAGAAAAAGTGAATGATAGTATAAATAAAATAAAGAGAAATTTGAAAGAAAAGGAAAATATACTAAGTAAAACACGTGAAAATATGGAAATAAACCAAAAGAAACTTGACCAAATGAAAAATGCCTTGCATGAAGGTGAGCTCTTGAAAGTACAATATCAAGAAAAAATTAACCACTTATTTTATACCATTGAAAATCAATACAATTCCTCGCTTAATGAAGTTCTTTCATCTAAAAATTATGCTCAAAACCAAAAAGAGGCTTTAAATCAAATTACTCAATATAAGGAGCAGATTAAACTTATGGGACAGATCAATTTTGATGCAGATCAGGAATATCAAGAACAGTATGCTCGATACACTGAGCTTAAGTCTAAAAAAGAAGAGATTAGACAAGCCAAAGAAAAATTAATTTATCTGATTAATGAAATTGATCAAATTGCCGAAAACCACTTTTACCAAACATTTCTTGCTGTTCATAATAATTTTAAAGATATATTTCAAAAGCTCTTTCAGGGAGGACAAGCATCTTTAGAATTCACTAATGGTAGAAAATTGTTAGAGGCTGGAATAGAAGTTATGGCTCAGCCACCTGGCAAAAAAATTCAAAATATTTCTTTACTTTCCACAGGAGAAAAAGCATTAACTGCCATTGCCCTTTTATTTGCTTTATGGAAAGCAAATCCTACTCCTTTTTGTTTTTTTGATGAAATTGATTCTGCTTTAGATGAAGCGAATGCAATTCGTTTAGCCTCTTTTTTAAAAAAAGAAGAATTTAGAGATGCTCAAATAATTATCATTACTCATCAAAAGGAAGTTATGCAAGCAGCCGATGCCCTGTATGGTATCACTATGGATGGATATGGTACTTCAAAATTAATGTCTCTAAAAATGGTAGAAAGGGAAGGGCAGCAAAATTAATAATTTACTATCTACTCTAAAAATAGGTTTAAAAAAAACAAGAGATAACTTATTTGATAAATATGATGGTTTATTCACAGATGCCATAAAAAATAAAAATGTTTTTTTAGAAAAATTGGAAGAATTATTAATACTTTCGGATCTTGGTCCACAAACAACTGAAGAAATCTTATTGCAATTTCAAAAAATAAATCTTCATCAATTTAAAATGAATGATTTCAATTACTTTAAAAAACAGTTAAAGCAGATATTACTGGATATGACCCCTCCCAAAAAAACTAATTTTTTTATAAATCCTAAAGTATTAAATATTATCATGATTGCTGGTGTTAATGGAACCGGGAAAACTTCCTTTGCTGGCAAACTTGCTTATTACTATAAAAACAAAGGATTCACTTCCTTATTAATTCCAGCTGATACTTTTCGAGCTGGTGCCATAGAACAATTAACTTATTTAGCACAGCAAGCTGGAGTAGAAATATTAAAAACGAAGGCAGGTTCAGACCCTGCTTCGGTAGTCTTTGATGGTTTACAATCTGCTAAGGCTAAAAAAAAGAATTTACTAATTATTGATACTGCGGGAAGATTACATACCTATCACAATTTAATGAAAGAATTAGAAAAAATAAAGAGAGTAATCATAAAAAATGCTCCAGAAGCTTCCTTAAATAATATACTAGTAATTGATGCTACTACCGGTCAAAATGGACTTATTCAAGCCCGTTATTTTAATGAATCTCTCGATATTTCCGGCCTGGCCTTAACTAAATTAGACGGCACAGCAAAAGGTGGAATAATACTAACCATTCAAAAAGAGCTATCAATACCGGTTGAATTCATTACTTTTGGTGAAAAGCTCAGCGATTTATGCGAATATGAACCAGAAAAGTTTATCGAAGCCCTGCTTGATTGACACTTACAGTAATTTTCTATATACTGGTAAAGATTTATTATTTTTACTTATTTTTCAGGTGAATAATAATGTTGGAAAAATTAGCAGAAAAGTTACAAAGCGTATTAGCTAAAATAAAAGAAAAAGGTAAAATTTCAGACGCTGATATTAAGCAATCTTTAAGAGAAATTAAACTGGCTTTATTAGAAGCGGATGTAAATTATAAAGTAGTTAAAGATTTTGTCACAAAATTGGAACAATTGGCTACGCAGTCCAAACTTTCTGAAGCATTAACCCCGGGACAACAGATGGTCAAAATGACCCATGAAGTTCTTACTGAAATATTGGGAGAACAACAGAGTGAAATAAATATCGAAAAAAATGCTCCTACAGTAATTATGCTTATTGGTTTGCAAGGTTCTGGTAAAACAACTACTGCAGTTAAATTAGCTTACCACTTCAAAAATGAGGGGCATGTACCATTATTAGTTGCTGGCGATAAAACAAGACCAGCGGCAATTGAACAATTACTGTTTATGAGCCAAAAAGCTGGAATAGATGTATTTACCAGGGGGAATAACGAAGGAGCCTTACAAACTATTCTAACTCTAAGGCAATTAATTCAAGAGCCTAAAAATGATGTCATTATTATCGATACAGCCGGTAGATTACATATAGACCAGGAACTTATCCAGGAATTAAAGAATATAAAAAATACCCTAGCAATTCATGAGACATTATTAGTATTAGATGCCCTGATGGGTCAAGATGCCTTGAGGGTTGCTCATGATTTTCATAATGAAATTGGAGTAAATGGATTTATTTTAACAAAGCTGGATGGTGATGCTCGTGGTGGAGTAGCTTTATCTATTAGAGGTATAACTAATTTGCCTATCAAATTTATAGGTGTGGGAGAAAAGATCACCGATTTAGAACCTTTTTATCCTGACCGAATGTCTTCCCGAATATTGGGGATGGGTGATACCTTAACATTAATCGAAAAGATTGAAGCAAATTATGAACGAAATGAATTGCAAAATATGAGCAAAAAAGAATTTAGAGAGCAATTTAATCTTAATGACTTCTATGAACAATTGAAGAAATTAAAAAAAATAGGTTCTCTGGAAAACATTTTTAATATGATGCCTGCTCAATTTACTGGTTCACTTAAGAACATCAGACAAAATGTTGATGACGGAGAAAAAGGATTGATTAAAGTGGAAGCAATAATCTGTTCTATGACCAGACAAGAAAGATTAGAACCACACATAATAAATGGCAGCAGAAGAAGAAGGATTGCTAAAGGGAGTGGAACAACAGTAAGTGAAGTAAACAGGCTATTAAATCAATTTTTTAAAATGAAGAAATATTTAAAACAACAAAATGTTAGTAAAAAATCATTAATACCTTTTATGAGGTAAAATTTTGAAAATAGTATTTTAGTAATAAATATTATTCTATGGAGGAAAAATATGTCAGCAACAATAAAGCTAAAAAGAGAAGGCGCTAAAAAGAATCCTTGTTATAAGAT
>JAGPKD010000101.1 GCA_018054125.1 Candidatus Oleihabitans oleiphilus
TTGCCCGACTGTCTGTTGCCTTAAAAAATATTTTGAAATAGTAGGTAGTCTTGAATTAACTAAATAACTACTAATCTAATATAGTTAGTTATAGTCTAACATTTGACTATATGTTTGATCTTAGCCTTTATCGGGAAACTGGAAACTGTCCATTGAAAATTCTCTTTTCTCTTGCGGTTCTTTTTACTAAAAAATAAAAGTTTTTTGACAAATAAGTATATGGCGTGATAAAATTTGACCAGCTATAAAAAGATGGACTAAAAAATAGATAAGCTTATGAAGGCACAAAGGTTATTGACTGTAATAGTAAGATTAAGGTATATTTTTAAGCTGATTAATAGTGATTAATTTTCAGCACAGCAATTATTTTTTGCTGTGTTTCTTTTTTAATAAGTCTGGTTCAGGGAAAGAGGGAGAATTCCCCTTGAATATCTTGTTGATGAAAACTAAGATTGTAAAATTAAAATATTACTTTAACAGTTATGCTCATCATCATATCCCTCTCCCTTAGAAGGGAGAGGTAAGGTGAGGGTGATAAATAGTTATCAGTTGACAATTAACTGTTTTCAGATAAAAGATGCGGGTATAAGTGGATGAGATTGCTTCGTCGCTTTGCTCCTCGCAATGACAAAAATCGTATACCGTATTACGTATAACGTATATCGTTTAACTACAGTTGCTAGTCGGAAGTTCTTTCAGGGGTTGTCAAGGGGAAGAATTCCCCTTGAACATCTTGTTTATAAAACAAGATAGCATTTTCTTGAATTGTATTTTCTTTCAGGGGTTGTCAAGGGGAAGAATTCCCCTTGAATATCTTGTTACTACCATGTGATAAAACAGGAGGTAAATGAAAATATGTAGCAGTGGGAGATTATCTTTTGAAATTGGAAAATAGAAAATAGTATTATTTATTAGTAAGTAACTTAAAACAGTGATGATTAAGGGTGAATGTAGTATGTTTTAGATAAGGTGATAATATGAATTTGGATACAGAAAAAAATAAAAAACATAAAGGCGGTGTAAGCAAGTGCAAGTTACTGATGTGAGAATTAGAAGAATACAGACTGATGGAAAATTGAGAGCTTATGTGTCAATTACTTTTGATGATTGTTTTGTAGTTCATGATTTGAGAATAATTGATGGTAGAAAAGGTATGTTTGTAGCGATGCCGAGCAAATTATTACCCAATGGAAATCATAAGGATATAGCTCATCCTATTAATACTGAAGTCAGAGAAATGATTCAAAATGCAGTTTTGAAAGAATACCAAGCAACCGAGCAGGAAGCTAAAGCTAGTGGTGAAAGATCAGAGACAGGTAAAACACAAACAAGTAGCAGTGCAGAGTATCCAGACGATTTGGAATCCATGGAAACAGAAAAAGAAGAAATGTAATTATTTACTTTGTTGTTAATTTGACGTTTTAACTGAATTAAAGAGATGATTGGGGTGTAGCCAAGCGGCAAGGCAAGGGACTTTGGCTCCCTCATCGGAGGTTCGAATCCTTCCACCCCAGCCAAGATAGGTCTAATATTGGAGTTTCAAAGCAATTTCAATAATAGAAGATAAGCTACCAAGACGAAATGCTATTGTGAGTCCGCCCCCTAAACATTAGTTTAGGGGCGGACGTGGCAATCTCATACTATTATACCGGTATCTTTGGTCTGAAAACTGAGAATCAATAACTGACCACTTTTTATAATACTGCGGGTATAAGTGAATGAGATTGCTTCGTCGCTTCGCTCCTCGCAATGACAAAAGAGTATACCGTATTACGTATAACGTATATCGTTAAAATTAGTCGTTGGACGTTGGTCGTTAGTATCTGGCATTTAGTTTGCCTATTACTTATTACTCATTACTGTTTACTTATTACTGAATTGGCTCCTGGCAATGACAAAATGGTATAATGTATTACGTATAAGATATACCGAATTTTATGTTGTGTCTATGGTCTATTAAATAAAATTGAATACAGCTAAGCTCATTACCATATTCCTCTCCCTTAGAAGGGAGAGGTAAGGTGAGGGTGACAATATTATACCATTATACCTATATCTTTGATCTGAAAATTGAGAACTGAAAACTGACAACTTTTTAACTGAAAATCATATTGATTTTTCAAAAAAATTGTTTGGTAGGATAGTATTATGAGAAATATAACATCGGTTATATTAGCTGCTGGCCAGGGCAAAAGAATGAAATCTTCTCTGCCCAAGGTTTTACATCCAGTTGCTGGAGTTCCTATGATCTCCTATTCCTTAGCACTTACTAAAGCTCTGGGAATAAAAAAAAGAATGGTAGTTCTTGGTCATCAAGCTGAAGAAGTAAAAGAAATAATAAAAAGTATTGATGAAGAGGTCATTTATGTTTATCAGAAAAGGCAACTCGGTACTGCTCAGGCGTTAGAGGAAGTGAAACCATATTTAACTGATTTTTCTGGTATTATTTTAGTTTTATCTGCCGATGTCCCCTTATTACAACAGTCCACCATACAGAAAATAGTAAACTACCACCTGAATCACCCTGTAGTAGCTACTTTATTAACTGCTAAACTGGAAAATCCAGCAGGCTATGGACGAGTAATAAGAAATCAGGTTGGAGAAATAACAGATATTGTGGAGCAGAGTGATTTAAAAAAAGGACAGGAAGAAATTAAGGAGATTAACGCCGGAATTTATTGCTTTAATAGTAAAGAATTGTTTAAGGCCTTATCCTTAGTGCATAAAAATAATTATCAGAAAGAATATTATTTAACTGATGTTATTAAAATACTAAAAGAGCAAGGCTATCTGGTGGGGAGTGTTTCTGTGGAAGACTGTCAAGAAATAATAGGCATAAATACCCGAGAAGACCTTTCCCAGGCCTCGCAAATAGTGTATTATAGGAATGCTTTAGACCATATGTCTTGTGGTGTTACTATCGTTGCCCCAGCCAGCACTTTTATTGAAAAAGAGGTACAAATAGGAGAAGATACCACTATTTATCCCTTTACCATTATCACAGCCGGTAGCAAGATAGGAAGTAATTGTCATATTGGTCCTTACTCTCATATTGTGCATAGTCTGATTGGGGATCAAACCAGAATTTTTTCCTCAATGGTGGAACAAAGTCAAATAGGTAACAAGGTGGTAATTGGACCTTATGCCCATCTCAGACCTGATAGTGTCATTGGAGATGAGGTAAAAATTGGAAATTATGTAGAAATAAAGAAAACGTTTATTGGTGCAGGCAGTAAAGTTGGTCATTTAACTTATCTGGGTGATGCAACCCTGGGGAAAAAGGTTAATATTGGAGCTGGAACGATTACCTGTAATTACGACGGAAAAAGGAAGAATCCCACCACTATTGAAGATGGGGTATTTATTGGCAGTAATAATGCCTTAGTGGCTCCGGTAACTATTGGCCAGGATGCTTATACTGCAGCTGGTTCTACTATCACCCAGGATGTGCCAGCCCAGAGTTTGGGGATTGCCAGGTCCAGACAAGAAAATATTTTAGGCTGGGTTGCCCAGAAAGATAAGAATAGAAACAAGAATAAAGATAAGAGTAATAACCAGAAAAAAAATAAGAACAGATGAGGAGGCAAGATTTGATTACCTGTGATAAGAGAGAAATGCAGATATTTTCTGGCAATGCCAACCCGGCATTAGCTGAAGAAATTGTAGCCCATTTAGGCATACCACTTGGAAAAGCTGAGGTATCCAGGTTTCCAGATGGTGAGATACAGGTAAAAATTGACGAAAATGTTAGAGGACAAGATGTATTTATTATCCAGCCAACCTGTCATCCAGTTCATGAACATCTCATGGAATTGCTGATAATAATTGATGCCCTTCACCGTGCCTCTGCGGAGAGGATTACAGCAGTAATACCATATTACAGTTATGCCAGACAGGATAGGAAGACTCGTCCCAGAGAGCCGATTACAGCCAAGCTGATTGCCAATTTGTTGGTAAAAGCAGGTGCCAATCGTATTTTGACTATGGACTTACATGCAGGGCAAATTCAAGGCTTTTTTGATATCCCGGTTGATCATCTGGAGGCTGCTCCCATCCTGGCTGACTATTTTAAAGCAAAAGATTTATCAAAAGCAGTAGTAGTTTCTCCAGATGTTGGAGGAACTGCCCGGGCCAGGAATTTTGCTGGTTATTTAAAAAAACCGATTGCCATTATAGATAAATACCGTGCCTCTGATACTAATGTGGAGATAATGCATATAGTAGGAAATGTTAGAGGTAAGACTGCTATTATAGTAGATGATATGATAGACACTGCTGGTTCTGTTATTAAAGGGAGTCAGGCTATATTAGATGCTGGTGCCAAAGAAGTTTTTATTTGTGCCACTCATCCTATCTTTGCTCACCCAGCAAGAGAACGTTTGGAAAAATTCTGGCAGGAAAAATTGTTTCAGGAGGTAGTAGTTACTAACACTATTCCCATTCCTCCAGAAAAACAATTATCTTGTATTAAGGTATTATCAGTGTCAAAGTTGTTTTCAGAAGCGATAAAGCGTATTCATTATAATCAATCAATAAGTGCCTTATTTAGATAAATAAATTGTTGGCACTTGACGAGTTAAATGTTAAATACTATTTATAAGACATTTATAGTATTGAAATTTTAAGAAATTATAATGCTATGAGATTAAACTATTAAGACAAGAC
>JAGPKD010000102.1 GCA_018054125.1 Candidatus Oleihabitans oleiphilus
GGGTGATAAATAGTTATCAGTTTGCAGTTAACTGTTTTCAGATAAAAGATGCGGGTATAAGTGGATGAGATTGCTTCGTCGCTTTGCTCCTCGCAATGACAAAAATCGTATACCGTATTACGTATAATGTATATCGTTTAACTACAGTTGCTAGTCGGAAGTTATTTCAGGGGATCTCAAGGGGAACACCCCGTCCCTTCGGGACACCCCTTTTGAGAGGGGAATTTTTCCCTTGAATATCGGAATTTCTTGGAAAATTCGATATTTTAAAAAATTTATCCTTAATTTAAATAATATAATATTCTAGTACATTAATCCTCTCCCTTAGAAGGGAGAGGGGAGGGTGAGGGTGATGAATATTACCTTAAGGTTAATTAGGGGTTATCAAGGGGAAGAATTCCCTTTGAATATTTTGAAAAAGTAGTTATAAAGGAGTTAGTGATGAAGTTTAAAGTTTACCAGGAAGTGTTCAAAGAATTACCAGACTTATATTTCGGTGTTATTATAGGGAAGCAAATTGATAACAAGAGAAGTATTCCGGAAATTTATGCCCTACTGGAACAAGAAATGAGAAAAATAGAAAATAATCTCAGAGAGGTAAATCTAAAGGAATATCCGGAGATTAAACCCTATAGAGAAGCCTTTCTAAAAATAAATATCAATCCCAATCGATTTATGAGTTCAGTAGAAGCTATGGTAAAAAGAGTGGCCAAGGGTAATTTTTTACCTTCCATCAATCCGGTGGTAGATTTAGGAAACAGTATTTCATTAAAGTATATCTTACCAATGGGCGCTCATGATTTAGATGCCCTGGAAGGAGAAATCGCCGTACGATTTTCCCAAAAGGGGGATATCTTTATACCACTGGGGGAAGAAACAGCAGAAATTCTAGAAGATGGTGAATTAGTTTATGCCGATGCCAAGAGAATCAGAACCAGAAGATGGATCTGGCGACAATCGGAAATAGGTAAGATTGACCAAGATTCCAAAAATATCTTTTTTCCTATCGATGGATTTCAGTCTAACAGAGAAAAAGTCCAGCAAGCAGCTAATGAATTGGAAAGGTCACTAAAAAAGTATTTTGACTGTGAGACCAAAAGAGGTTTTGTAGATATTGATAACCAGGAATTAGAGATATTCTAAAATCTGCTAAAGTCTCTTTCTTAAGGTGCCCAGGTAAGCTGCTTCGACATCGGGATTAGCTAATAATTCTTGGGAATCACCCTGAAGAATAATTTCACCAGTCTGCAAGACATATCCCCGGTTAGAAAGTTTCAAAGCCTGCCTGGCATTCTGTTCAACCAGCAAGATGGTTACTCCTTCCGCATTAATCCTCTTTAGCTCTTTGAAAATAATCTTGATAAGGATAGGCGCTAATCCCAATTGAGGTAAATTGAGACAATTTATTAACTTTTAAGGATATTTTTCACCTGAGGTAACAATGGTAAAAGATGATTTTTTCACACAGTTCGTCTTCCCCTGTTGACCAAGGTCACTATTATTTATTATTTGTTCCTTAAAAAGTCTCAGAAGAACTATCCCTATGACAAAATTACCAGTGGAGGGTAAAACCAAAACGATTGGGAATATACCAGTTAAAGGAGAGGCGATCATTGATCTGGTAGCTAATTTCTTTCCTGTTCTCCTGCCAATCTTTCCAGTTACTAAAATTCACCTGTCCACCGTAATTGAATTGTATTTTCCCAAAATCCATCTGTAAGCGAGTATTAAGGAATGGGGCAAAGTTATCAAGTTGATGTTCTAAACCTGCCCCAGCCCACAACCTGATGACATAGGAACTATACACATCATATTCGAACCATCCTTTATAACTATCGGGTTCATAACTCATAGCAATATTCCAGCGGTAGGCAGGAGATAAGGACAATTCAAAACCGGAATAATAATCTTCACTAGCACTTCCCCAGAAAGAAAAACTGTTTTTTTCTCTTTCTGGTTCGATATTATCAAAATCGAGAGCTGGTATACTGGTAAAGAGAGTGTGCAGCCACATCTCCTCCCTATCATAAAGATGTTCCAGGTCTTTACCTCTAAGTAAGATAGGAACTAAAAGATCTGTATCAGTCACCCCATGATGATTAGCAGAATAACCTAACTTAGTATAAATTATTTTAGGAGGATTAACTACCACCACAATATCACCAGCATTCTTATTGGCAAGAAGTCTAAAAATATTGACGGGTACAGCCGGAAATCTACTTTCTTTAGTTAAAGAGAGCCATTCTGAGTCAGTTAACCATTCACCCCGATAACCATCTCCATAATAATTAAAAACATCTTCACCCTCAAATAAATACCTGATTTTACCTTCTTCATTTTCTTCGAATATAACTTTACCCTGCACTGAATATCCTATAACACAATTGGAATTATTTTCTTCTTTTTCTTTGTAAAAAGCAAAATCAATTTCAGTCTCCTGAACAATTTTATGGGCATAATATTCCTTTAAGGTAACATTTTTTAAATATATATGGGGAAAAAGAAAGGCCTCTAATCCTTCCCCTACTACTCTTTTAACTTCTGACACATGGTTAATATTTATTTCATTACCAAAGGACATGCCGTGGTCACAATAAAGAATTAGATTAATCTCTGCTAAATTTAATCTCTTAATGAGCTTACCAAAATAGCTATCAAATTTACGTATACTATCAAGATATATTTTTTCACCCAGGGCATGACCAGTGGCATCTGTAGCAAACCAGATGAGTTCTATTACTCCGTAGGTTTCTAAAAGTTCCGGAATATTAATCATGGGCAGGAACATGAAGGTATCTATCCAGGGCACTCCATAGATAAAGCTGGCTCTAGCCCGACGGGGAATGGAAGAAAATAACTGGGAAAAGGTATGTAAATCTGATACTACTTTACCTTTCTCCCGATCATAATAACCCCAGCCTACAGTTTCCCCTTTCTCATTTCCTACACCTTCCTTGAGACGGGGATAAATGGTCTCAGTTCCTCCCGGAAACAAACTTAAGCCATACTTTATCGTATGTCCTTCCTCAAAAATAGCTTTTACATTAGGTAGGTAACCATCCTCTATGTATTGGAAGAAATAACGAGAGGGAATAGCATCCAGATGAATAATAAGAAACTTTGGTTGAGTCTCACCGTAAGTAACCAATGAAGTTAATAAAAATATAAAAATTAATAAAACAAATATACCAGGACAGGCTCTCCTAAAAATTTTCGAAAAGGAAAACTGCCTCGGTTTAAGTCTCTGCTCCTGCTCTTTCCTGGTCTGAAAAATCATACACCGCTCTTCATCTTGGATATCTATCTTGCTTTTTTTATTCTAACTAATAAAAACTGGCATTGTCAATCAAATTATTCAGAGCTATTAATATTAAAACTTGACCTCCACACTCTCCCTGCTTTCTCCTTCTGCCTCGAAGTAAGGACGGCTTTTAAATCCAAAGAGATTGGCAATAATTGAGGCTGGCACCTTGACAATACTAACATTGTATTTCATAGCTGTATCATTGTAAAACTGCCGGGAAAAGCCAATTTTGTCTTCTGTTTCCTTAAGTTGCTTTTGCAGATCCAGAAAACTGGCATTGGCTTTTAAATCAGGATAGCTTTCCGCTACAGCAAACAGTCGCCCTAAGGCTCCAGCCAACTCTGAGTTGGCCTGTAATTTTTCATCAGGTGTTTTGGCCGCCAGGTATTTAGTACGAGATTCAGTTACTTTTTCCAGGGTTTCTTTTTCATGTTGAGCATAACCCTTCACTGTATTTACCAGATTAGGTATCAGGTCAAATCTTCTCTTTAATTGAACATCAATCTGAGCCCAGGCATTATCCACCCTTCCCCTTAAGGTAATAAAACTATTGTAAGTCACTGCAGCCCACAGGGCAATGAGAATTAAAAAAATCAGAATAAAATTCATATAATTGCTCCTTTTCTTTTATATATCATTCATATTCTATATTCTATTCTTTTTTATAATGCAGAACTATTTTATCTGAAAAAATTATTTTAAAATTTTTCCTTAACACTTTACCATTAGAAGGCACCAGCACCACCTCCTCCGCCACCTCCACCGCCTCTTCCGCCGCCAGAGGAGAATCCACCACCAGAACCAGTGGAGGGACTCACCTGAACAAAAGCGTTATGGAAGACTCGGTCAAAGGAATGAAAAGCCGCTGCATTTAATTGACCATTTCGGTTGGTCATGTGATAGAGGATGGCAGAATTATTCATATTAACATTGATATTTTGTGCAGCCAAAACCGGTTGTAACTTCTCAATAACCTTATCAGCAATCCCCAGAGATATGGCATAGACTAGATAATGCTCCCAGACCACAATTGATGGTAGGTCATAATCTTTCATATTACTGAAGTGTAATAAAAAACGCTTAAAAGCCGACCATTTGTGGTATTCATTAACCCCAACCTGGGTCTTCTTTCTGATTATTGCTCCATATCCAATCAACCCTACTCCGGTAATAACCACGGCAAACAATAAAGGGATTAAGGCATACCAGGGTATCTGAAATAAAAATGAGATAACCATCATTATTATTACCATAATAATCTCCCCAAAAACTGTCTTCAGGGAAATTTTAAGAGCAGGTTTTGATTCGTTAAAATAATTTAACTTCTAAAATTCTTTCTTTACACTGTGTAGCC
>JAGPKD010000103.1 GCA_018054125.1 Candidatus Oleihabitans oleiphilus
ATGAAGAAGCACCTGATATGATCGATTTATCTCATTGGTTAGAACGGATAAGTAATATTGAAGAAAGTATTAAGAAAAATGAGGAGATTATTACCAAATTATACCAGAGACTCTATTCACAAATAATATTTAAGATGCTGGAAGGAGAAGAGTTAAGTCAGCTAGATATCTTCTTTTATCATAGCAAGAAATACATTGAAAAAATCAAGTCTGGAAAGATAACCTTTCGGGAATTAGTAGAACATTATGACTGGGAAAGGGAGAAATTTAATAATTTGGATTAAGAGACACCATTTCTATAAATTATTAATTTTTAATTAGTATAAAGAGGTAAATTCACTTTGAAAGATTCTGATAATACACAAATGCTAACAAAAAAAGAGGCAGTAAAAGAAGTTGAAATGACCAGTAAAAGAATTGCTTTGCTGCATCTTGCTTATGCTAAAACATTAGTAAATGAGCTGGGAAGCGAAAAAGGCAAAAAGGTTATTCTAAAGGCTATTAAGTATTATGGTAAGTTGATAGGGGAAGAAGTGAAGAAGAATGTTCTTGACCAGGGCTTAGAGACAACACCGGACAACTATGGTAGAGGAAAATCCAGAGATCTTCCCAAGTATGGTATGCATGCACGGAAAGAGACCTTTGAGACAGAGGGGAGAAAACGAAGAAGAAGTTATGGTTGCGTTCTTGGTAAGCTGTGGAGGGAATATGACGAAGAGGAATTAGGTAGATTATATTGCTATGTTGACCTAGCTAAATCTATGTATTACAATCCCTACTTTAAACTGGTGCATACTAAATGCATGCCTGAGCGGAAAGATGAAGAGTGCGAATTTGATATACTTCCAACTACCGAAAAAGAAAGAGAAGACTTTTTTAACGAGGAAACGGACTGGACGAAGATTGATAGGGATGTATAAATATATTTTATGGTGCCGAAGGGGGGATTTGAACCCCCACAGGTGTAAAACCTACTACGCCCTGAACGTAGCGCGTCTGCCGATTCCGCCACTTCGGCATGCTAATTTGTGTAAAACTCAAAAAATTTAATTTATCTGAAATCTATCTTAATTAAGGATCAATTTTATTTCAGTATTAATTTAATTACTAACCAAGTATTAATAAAATTATAGAACAACTATTAGGATAGATAAAATTGGAGACCTTGTCAAGAGAGCAGTTTACAGTACGGTAAGAATTCACCTTCACCCTAACTATTTCCCATCCAGGGAGAAGGAAGGGAGAGGAAAGAGAGAGTGAAGGTTTAAGAGGTGAGGTTATTTTGAATAATAAAGAAAGAATTATTGATTTAAGTTTAGGAGACTGGATAAAACAGATTTTTTATATCAAGGAAGCAGAATTTAAATTACGCCGAGATGGTAAAACGGTAGATGGTTTTTTAAAAATTACCGATAGTAGTGGTGAAATCGAGGCTATTTATTGGGACCTTTCTAAGAAAAAGTTGCCAGAGATTGAAAAGATGCACTTTGCACAAATTGAAGGACAGGTAATCAAAAAGAAGAGTGATGGACAACTCCAGATAAGTATAAAATCCTTAGAGCAAGCTCTTCCCTCTTCTTTAGAAGATTTTATTCCCTCTACACCCCGAGATATTGGGGAATTGATGCAGGAAATTGATGATAAAGTCACTTCTATTAAAAATCATTACTTAAAAACACTACTTATTTCCTTTTTTGATGATCTTTTTTTTCGGGAAAAATTTAAAAAGGCCCCGGCTGCCAAAAAATTACATCAAGCCTATAAAGGAGGATTAGCCGAACATACTGTTAATGTTACCCAGCTATGTGAGGTTATCTGCCAGATTTATCCTCAGGTTAACCGAGATTTTTTAATTAGCGCTGCTCTTCTTCATGATATTGGCAAGGTTGAAGAATACAAACTGGATGGGGTTATTGAACATACTGATAAGGGAAAATTGATTGGTCATATTATTATAGGAACAGAAATGATTAATGAAAAAATTAAACAGATTAAAGACTTTCCAGAAGACTTAGCGGTTATGTTTAAACATGCCATCTTAAGCCATCATGGTAAATTTGAATTTGGTTCCCCCAAACTCCCCAGCATTCTTCCCGCTATTGCTCTTTTTTATGCTGATGACACTGATGCTAAGATGAATGGATTGATTTGTCTGAAAGAGCAGAACAAAAATATAGATAAAAAATGGAGTGAATGGGTATGGTGGTTAGAGCGGTCCATTTACCTGGCAGAACAGAGTATTATGGAAGATAGTAATGAACAATTTGAAGAGTAAAGACAGTGAAGAGTATTATATGGCAAAATTAGCTAAAAATAAGAATAGAGAAGATAAACAGATTAAAGCAAGAGTAGGAGGAAACCTATGCGTAACAGACTGACAGATGCTCTTTCTGGACAAAAAGCAGATTATCTTGAAATTCGCCTGGAGGAATATGAATCAACTAATATTCATTTTCAAGGGAAAGAACTGGAAAAAATTAGTAGCTCACAGGAGATAGGAGGTAATGTCAGGGCTCTGGTAAAAGGACGGTGGGGATTTGTTACTTTTAATCGGTGGAATGATTTAGAAAAAAAAGTGAAAGAAGCTGTTGATATTGCTACTCTGATTGGCGAGCAGAAGAGTTATTTTGCCCCGGTAGAGCCAGTGGTGGAGCAATTGCTACCAGAGATACCAGAATCTGGACGTGATTTCAGAAAAGTTAGCTTAACAGAAAAAGCATCTCTGATGAAAAACTACAGCGACCTTATAGTTGACTTTAGTCCCCAGATACAATCATCAATTGTTGATTATACTGATCGTTATAGCACAGTTCATTTAGCTAATTCCGAGGGCACTTATCTCAGGAAGGAACGCCCTTATCTTAGCATCCATTTTACTGCTATTGCCCGTCATGGTGATGATGTTCAGATGGCTAATGAAAGTATCGGCACTATTCGGGGATATAAACCGGCTGAACAGCTTTCTGCTGTAGCCCAAAAGGCAGCACAACGAGCAGTGAACTTATTACAGGCTAAATCTGTCCCTGGTGGTGAATATACTGTAGTTCTGGACCCACTTTTAGCTGGGGTTTTTATTCATGAGGCCTTTGGTCATTTAAGTGAAGCAGATTTCTTAGCTGAAGACCCCCGCATGCAAAATTTGATGCAGTTGGGGAAAAGAGTTGCTCAAGAAGAGCTCAATGTGGTAGATGACGGTTCATTACCAGGTTTATTAGGGTCTTCTAAATATGATGATGAAGGAGTTCCTACCAGAAAAAATTATCTGATCAAAGAAGGTGTTTTATCAGGAAGACTCCATTCCCGGGAAACAGCGGCCAGAATGGGGGAATCTGTCACTGGAAATGCCAGGGCTTTAAGTTATCATTTTAAACCAATAGTTCGCATGACTAACACTTATATCGAAGAGGGAAAGATACCTTATCAAGAATTATTTAATGATATTAAAAAGGGAATTTATGCTCGCCAGTTTTATGGAGGTAATACTACTTTTGAGATGTTCACCTTCAGTGCAGGAGAGGGCAATCTGATTGAAAATGGTAAAATTACTGAGCCACTTAGAGATATAACCTTGACTGGTAATTTATTTGAGACATTATATCATATTGAGGGCATTGGCAATGACCTGGCCATCATTGAATCAGGGGGAGGGTGCGGCAAAGGTGGACAGCAGCCTTTGCCGGTAACCTTTGGCAGCCCTCATATTCGTATCAGAAAAGTAGTAGTAGGAGGTAGACATTAATATGCAACAACTCATAGCCAAGTTAAGTAAGAAAGTAAAATCTGGTGAATTATTTAAAGTAAATTATAAAACGACTCCAGTTGATTATGAGGTAAATCAGTTAAAATCAGTCCATTCAGAAGAAATAGAGGGCTGGGCATTGAGGGTTATTCAGGATGGTAAGATAGGTTTTTCTTCTGCTACTTCGGAAAGCCAATTTGAGACTATGGCCGAGAAGGCAATTGAAGTAGCTCAATTTGGGCATGCGGCACTTTTTGATTTTCCCAGGCAGATTGGCTCTGCTCAACAACAGGAGGATAAACCGAAATTGTATGATTCTGCAGTAGCTGAGGAAAGCATCGAAGAGATGATAAAGATAGGAAATGATATAGTGCAGCGAGTTCATACCTTCAATTCTGAGTTACGCTGTGATGTTGGAATTGCCAAACAGGAGAGAGAGGTGCAGTATGGGAATAGCTATGGAGCCTCTTTTAATTATCGAAAAACATTATTTTCTAATGCAGTTATGATTCAGGATACCAAAGAGGATGATATGATGATGTTAGAGGAATCTCAACAGTGGGGTAAAGCCAATTTTTCTCTTGAATCTCTCTGGGAAAAAGTAGAAAGAAAATTAAATTGGGGTAAAAAAATAGTAGAGATAGAAAGCGGCAATATGCCGGCCGTTTTTACTCCCAAGGCCTTACTGGTACTACTATTACCCCTGGTGGTAGGTCTAAATGGCAGGATGGTTAATAAAAAAATTTCTCCCTTAGGGGGGAAGCAGGGTCAGCTTTTATGGAATTCTTTTCTTTCCATCTACAGTGATGGAACTATTGATTATGCCGGAGGGAGCGCTCCTTATGATGATGAAGGTATTACTATGCAGCGTCTACCACTGGTGGAAA
>JAGPKD010000104.1 GCA_018054125.1 Candidatus Oleihabitans oleiphilus
TGGATAAAAAACTGGTCCATCTTATTACCCATTTAGAAAATATGCACTTCTGTAAACCTCGTCTGGAATATTACCAGGAAATCTGTACTAAAATAAAGGAAAAACCTGAAGATTGCCTGATGGTCGGAGATGATCCAGTCAATGATATGGTAGCCGGAAAACTGGGAATCAAAACTTTCTTAATTACCGACAGTAAAAGACTTAAAACCCAATTAAGAACAATCAGCAATAAAATAAGATTTGGCTGGCAGAAAGGTCTGGTGAAACCAGATTATTCTGGTTCTTTAGTTCAATTTCAGAACATTCTGTCTGAACTTTAACTTTTATTAGTAAATTCCAAGATATAGCAATATGGCTCAAAAGGCGATATTGATAGCATCATAGATAAACTTCCCACTAAAGAACAAAAGAAATAAACCACATACCGCAAAAAGAATTTGTTGTAATCTCTGGCCAAAGAACTTACCACCTTTAAAGGTGATAGCAGAAAGAAAAAAATTCCAGCAAAAATCACAGCTCCAATGAACCAAAAAAAGGGCTATTAATCCTACCACACCAAACTGAGAGGCATCGGCAATTAACATGGCTCCGATGGTTGCCCACCATATTAATAAATAGGGATTAGCAATACTCAAAACAATACCTGACCGTAAAGGAGTATATTGAAAGGCAGAATTTTCCATTCCAATCTTGACCTTAGAGCTGTTCTTTAATAATCCAATTCCCATTTTCAGTAAAAATAGACCCCCTGCCATACCGATAATCAGCTTAACCCAATTAATTTTTAAAAATTGGCCAAAACCTATCAATACCAGGATTATAAGGACCAATTCCACCATTCCATGTCCCAAGGCAATAAAAGCACCGGCATAAGGCTGTTCAGTCCCTTTACTTACCGATACCGCAGTAATAGGACCAGGAGCCATAACTCCGGATAAAGAAATAAGACCAGCTTTTAGTAAAAAAGAAATAAACATTAATCAGTATCCTCCCCTTTTAATATGGCAATACCATGTGGTAAGGCCTCTAAAATGACACCCAGTGATTCCCGCACACCCCTGGGACTCCCTGGCAAATTAATAATAAGACTTCTACCCCTCGTGCCTGCTATGGCTCTGGACAATATAGCCCTTGGTGTTTTTTTAAAACTTTCCAGGCGCATGGCCTCACTAATACCAGGCACTATCTTTTCTATCACTTCCCTGGTTGCCTCAGGGGTAACATCTCTTACTGCCAAGCCTGTGCCACCAGTAGTAAGAACTAGATCGGCTTCCCATTTATCAATAGCCTCCTGCAGAGTTAATTTAATTGTCTCCAGCTCATCAGGAACAATTTTATACCACACTACTTCTGCCTCTATTTTCTCCAGCATTTCTCTTATGATATCACCACTAAGGTCTTTTCTCTCACCATGGGCACTTCTATCACTTACGGTTATAAGGGCCACCCTAATCATATCAGGACATCACCTCCAGGACATCTCCCGGTTGAACAATACCTCCTTTAATCACTCGGGTAAAAATCCCTTCTTTAGGCATGATAGAATGAATTTGCTGGCCACGCACCACAATATCCACATCATGGTCTTTCCCTATCTGAGTAATAGTGAGGATAACTTCCTCTCCAATCCTGATTTTGGTACCTAAAGAATAATGATACAAATCTTCCAGGCCATGAAAAACTATATTCTCAAAGAGGTCACCATAATCAAGCTCATAACCCTCTTTTCTTTGTTTTTCTAAACTGGCTAAACTTAAGAGACTCACCTGCTTATGATCTCTTCCAGCATGGGCATCGCCTTCTATCCCAAAATCTGCAATTAAGTTAGCCTTGGACACCTGTTTTTTGGGGCTTTGCCGACTATCTCCTACACAAACTGCCAATACTAATCCTGTTCTGGGCTTTCTACTATCAATTTCAGCCTCTTTATGCTCATTAGCTTTTTCTCCTTCACTTTTCAGTTTAAGATATGATTCACCCTGATAGTGGCCACTTTGTCCCCCGTCTTTTTCTACCAGGTGAATATGATTGATTTCTATCCCCCGTTCTACTCCTTTACAGATATCATAAATGGTAAGAGCAGCAACTGTAACCGCATGTAATGCTTCCATCTCCACACCTGTTTTGCCGTTAGTCATAACAATGGAACGAATTAAAATACTGTTCCTTTCTTCTATAAAATAAAAATCCATATCCACATTGGTGAGCAGCAGAGGATGACAGAGAGGAATTAATTGGCTGGTCTTTTTGGCTGCCATAATGCCAGCAACCTGGGCAATCCCTAAAACATCTCCTTTAGCCATTTTTTTATCTTTAATTAAAGCAAGTGTCTCAGGTTTCATAATAACTTCCCCCTCGGCGATGGCAATTCGGTGGGTATCCTGTTTCCCTCCTATATCAACCATGCGGGCCCTTCCTTTTTCATTTAAATGGCTGAGAGTTTCTTTCTTATCCATGCTATTATCCCCCTATTTGAGACATATTAAATTCAGAAATATTTTTTTCTCCTAACTGGTGACCCAAAGGCTTCGCCTTTATTGCCGCCCTTAGATATTGTTTTATCAATTTCTTTCTTAATTCTGGCTTATTTTGTGGTAACTCTCTTAATTTTTTCTTAAGCTCTAATTCCCTGGCACTAAAGAGACAAGGTCTTAAATTTCCTTCTGCAGTTAATCTGATCCGGTTACAGCGAGCACAGAAATGTTGACTGACTGCAGTTATAAATCCAAACCTTCCCTGGGCATCAGGTAATTGATAATAAGTGGCAGGTCCCCAGCCCTTTTCCATTAAAGTAGTCTTTAAATCTGGTAATTTTTCCTTTATCTCTTCCTGAATGGTTCGGGCAGAGATAAAATGTCCCTTATTAATTTCCGTTAACTGGTGATTGGTAGGCATCAATTCAATAAAACGAATAGATAGTGGTCTTTTGATAGCTAATTTAATAAAATTTTCTACCTCATTCTCATTAATGTTCTTTAATAATACCACATTAATCTTAACCGGTGTTAATCCTTCTTCCAGGGCAGCGTCAATACCTGCTAACACCTTTGATAAACCATCAAACCCGGTAATGCTCTTGAATTTTTCCTCATCTAAGGAATCAAGGCTGATATTGACCCTATCCAGACCAGCACTTTTCAGAGAATGAGCCATCTCAGATAAATAATAACCATTGGTAGTCATAGAAATATCTTCTAATTCTTTTATTTTCCTTAATTGTTTTATAAAATCAACAACACCTTTCCTTACCAGTGGCTCACCACCGGTTAATCTAATGTTGGTCATACCCATTTCTGCTGCTACCTGAACAATCTCTAATATCTCTTCATAACGCAAGATCTGCTCATGGGCAATAAAATGAAATTTCTTACTGACTGGTGAACAATAAATACAACGAAAATTACAACGGTCAGTTAGAGAAATTCTAAAATAGCTAATTTGCCGACCATATAAATCAATTATTTTTTCCATAGGCCAAAATCTTTCCACATTGACTCAAATCATAACCTCCCAGTTGACTAACCTGTTCTTGAAAATGTTTAGTACCTATAATTTCTAACAATTTTTGAATTCCCTTACTCTGAAAATACTGCTCTGGAATGATTAAATCGTAACGTTCTTTAATTAAAGGAATAAAATCCAGGCCAAAGGCACTGGCCGCAGAATAGATACCCAAACCAGCATCTGCCCGGTAGTTAGCAACCGCAGAAGCTACCATTAAATGGGTAAACTCTTCCTGTTGATAGCCGCTAATATCAGCAGGATTAATATTTTCTTTACTAATTAAATAGTCAAGCAAGACTCTTGTTCCAGAACCCTTCTGGCGATTGATATAACGAATATCCTTTCTGGCTAAATCAGTTATTCCTTTAAGGCCTTTAGGATTCCCTCGGGCAACTATTAATCCCTGCTCACGATAAGCCATATTAACCACTACCAAATTATGTTCAGGTAGAAGGCGCCGGAGATAGGGAAAATTGTACTCTCCAGTTGCCACATCAAATAGATGGGAAGTTGCTATATGGGCAATTTCTTGTTTCAAGGCTAAAAGACCACCCATACTACCAGTATGAAAGGAAGCCAGGCGAAATTCCGGGTAGGTAGCCTGCAATTCATTGCGCAAAATATCCAGAATGAGGTCATGACTACCAATAATAACTATGCTGTTATCAAAATTAACATTCTCCTCATTCTCCTCTAACAATTCCGCCTCTACCTCCTCCTTAAAGGACAATCCTTCACTAAGAGCAGGAATTCTCACTAAGGCATCTGCTTCTAACAAAGAAGAAATATTTCCTGCTCCTCTACTTAAAGGATAGGCTATTAATTGATTATCTATTTGCGCTAATTTCACCCGCAAGAATTCCTCATCCCCCAGTTTAGATACCACTTTTCTACTCATCATTGCTTTTACTATTTTTCTGCTCTGGGAAGGTATACCTAAATACCAGCATACTAAAGGTAAAACAAATTCCCAGGCCGCTATCAAAAAAGAGACCGGGTAACCAGGTAATCCAATTAGGGGAGTGTTTTTTATTACCCCTGCTATAGTGGGTTTACCAGGCATAATAGCTACACCATGAAAGAGTAT
>JAGPKD010000015.1 GCA_018054125.1 Candidatus Oleihabitans oleiphilus
GATTCCCGGTGTACGCTTCATCTCATGGTTACCCATTTCGATGCAACACTCGGTATGGGTGGTTGGCTAGACCTTACCCAACAGGGACTTTCACCCTGCCAGAAATAGAGAGCTTTCTTGGCGCTCACAAGTTTACAGTTTTCAGATTAAAGATATGGGTATAATAGTATGATATTGACACTCTCGCACTTTAACTAATATTAAGAAGTAAGTTTAAATGACATTTTCCTTATTAATTTATCTTAAGAATATCGAAATTGCTCTGCAATTACGATATTCAAGGGGAATAGTTCCCCTTGAGAACCCCTGAAATAAACTGAATTAAGAATAAGTCAATTGTTTATTTATCTCTTTGATATCTATTTTATGATATTTTATCTTTATATTTTAAGAATATTGAAATTGCTTTGCAATTCCAATAATTCAATATCATATTTTTCAGACATTAATTCTTTTTAAACCTTTTAACAAAATTATTCTATCGATTGTTACTGCTAATTAACCCTTGTTTAAGCAGATGAATTTGATCAAGTACCTTCCCAGCTCCTAAGGCCACACAAGAGATAGGATTTTCAGCAACATACACTGGTATCTTGTTTACCTTAGTCAATAAAACATCAAAATTCCTCAATAAAGCACCTCCCCCAGTGAGAACCATTCCTTTATCCGCAATGTCAGCAGATAATTCTGGAGGTGTTCTTTCTAAAACCATCCTAATAGCATCTAATATTGCCTCTAAACTTTTAGAAATTGCCTCCAATACTTCGGAAGAACTAACTTCAATAGTTTTTGGTAATCCGGAAAGCAAATCTCTTCCTCTAATCTCGGCATACATTTCTTTTTCGGGCTCCATGGCAGTCCCAATTTCTATTTTTAAATTTTCAGCTGTTTTTTCGCCAATCATTAAATTATATTTACTTTTGATATATTTTATAATATCCTCATCAAGATTATTGCCAGCTATTCTTAATGACTCACTTTCTACAATTCCTCCCAAAGAAATGACTGCAATATCTGTAGTGCCACCTCCTACATCTACTACCATATTACCATAAGGCTCACTTATATCTAAACCAGCACCGATTGCGGCAGCAATAGATTCTTCTACCAGATAGGCTTTCTTGGCACCAGCCTGAACAGCAGCCTCCAAAGCCGCTCTTTTTTCTACTTCAGTACCTCCAGCAGGGACACAAATTACCACCTGAGGTCGAAATAATTTTGAATTAGAAGATACCTTTTTTATAAAATAAGTTAACATCTTTTCAGTTACTTCATAATCAGCAATTACCCCTGCTTTCAAAGGTTCCAGGGCTATAATGTTTCCGGGGGTTTTGCCTAACATTTCTTTGGCTTCTTTCCCAACTGCAAACACTTTCCCGGTGTCACGGTATATTGATACAACAGAAGGTTCCTGTAGTACAATTCCTTTGCCTTTTTGAAAAATCAATACGCTAACTGTTCCTAAATCTATTCCTAAACTTTTATCCATTCCCAGCATATGGAAAGTTACCTCCTATTAATCTTCTATTGCCCTAATTAATTCAAAACCAAGTTTAATAAATATTATTTCTTATTTTATCATAAAACCAGATTATTTATCCTTAATACTTATACCATTTATTCTCTTCTGATATTGGCACCTAAAGCTCTTAACTTTTCTTCCATCTTAACATAACCTCTATCAATATGATATATTCTACTTATCTCAGTTGTACCTTCCGCTGCCAAACCGGCTAAAACCAAAGCTGCTCCACCTCTTAAATCAGAAGCCATAACTGGAGCAGCACTTAACTTTTTTACACCTTTAATAATACTATTTCTACCTTCTATTTTAATATCAGCACCCATCCTTCTTAGATCTCCAGCATGGGCAAAACGACTTTCAAAAACATTTTCGGTGATAATACTGGTACCTTGGGCAATGGTCATTAAGGCCATAAACTGTGCTTGCATATCGGTAGGAAATCCAGGGAAGGGCATAGTTTTTATATCGACTGATTTAATAATTCCTGAATTAGAAATGATTAAACTATCATTTTCTTTAATATCAATCTTTAAACCAGCTTCTTCTAATTTTACAATACATGATTTTAAATAATAAGGATTAACATGTTTAATCTCAACATACCCACCAGTGATGGCAGCAGCAACCATATAAGTGCCGGCTTCTATTCTATCAGGTATAATATGATAGCGTACTCCCCTTAATTTTTTTACCCCATTAATAGTAATAATATCACTACCCAAACCGTTTATCTCCGCCCCCATTTTATTCAGAAAATTACCAAGTTCTATTATCTCTGGATCTTTGGCAGCATTCTCAATTATGGTAGTCCCTTCCGCTAAGGAAGCAGCCATCATAATATTTTCAGTGGCACCCAGGCTGGGAAAATCAAAATAAATATCATTTCCTTTTAATGTTTTAGCTTCAGCTTTAATATATCCCTTTTCAGTAACAATATTTGCTCCCAGGGCTTGAAAGCCTTTTAAATGAAAATCAACCGGTCTAGCACCAATAGCACATCCCCCCGGAAGAGATATCTTTGCCTTTTTTAACCTAGCCAGTAAAGGACCCATTACCAAAAAGGATGCCCTCATAGTTTTAACTAATTCGTAAGGAGCTTCATAATTATTAAAATCATCAGGATTTAGATAAAGAGTATTGCCATCTTGCCATTCTACCTGAACTCCCAAGGTTTTAATCACTTCAATCATACTATAAACATCTTTTAGTTTGGGAACATTTTCTAAGATACTTACTTCATTAGTTAAAAGACAAGCTGCTATAAGGGATAAGGCGGAATTTTTGGCACCATCAATTAATACTTTACCTTTCAATGGTATTCCCCCGGTAATAAAAAATCTTTCTGGATTTTGCAATTTTTTTCACCAATCCTTTTTTTAATAATTTAGTTTTAAATTTCGTAATGTCTTGCTATAAGGGGGTTTAATTATTCCATATTCGGTAATAATTGCTGTTACATTTTGATTTGGAGTTATATCAAATACTGGATTATATACTTCAACATCATCTGGAGCAATTTTCTTCCCCATAAGAGAGGTAACTTCATTAGCATCTCTTTCTTCAATAGGTATGTCCCCCCCATCTTTGATGCTAAAATCAATGGTAGAGAGAGGAGCAGCTACATAAAAGGGAATTTGATGTTCTTTGGCTAGAACAGAAATACTATATGTTCCAATTTTATTAGCTACATCACCGTTAGCAGCTATTCGATCGGCACCAACAATTATTTTTTTAATTCTTTTCTGATACATTAAAAATCCTGCAACAGAATCACAGATTAAAATTACCGGAATATTATCAAATTTAAGTTCCCAAGCAGTTAACCGAGCACCCTGTAAAGCAGGTCTTGTTTCATCTACAAAGACTTTAATCTTTTTCTTTTCTTGAACAACTGTTCGAATAACACCTAAGGCTGTACCATAAAAAACAGTAGCTAAAGAACCGGCATTGCAATGAGTCAAAATATAATCACCATCTTCAAAAAGTACTGATCCGTGTTTACCAATTAAATAATTAGTTTTAATGTCTTGTTCAGCTATTTGTTCTGCTTTTTGCAGTATTTCTTCCCGCAAGCTATTTATTGATTTTTGGTATTTTTCCACTATGTTCCATATTTCTTCCAGCGCCCAATTTAAATTTACTGCAGTTGGCCTAGCGCAAGATAACTCTTCTTTAGCTTTTTTCAATTCCTTTATAAAATCCGATAAATTCGTTGCTTTTATATTTCTTGCTGCCAGAGCCATACCATATGCTCCAGCTACTCCAATAGCAGGCGCACCCCTGATAACCATATTTCTAATGGCTTCTCTTATCTCTAGGTGAGTGGTACAGGTGCACATTTCTAGTTTATAGGGCAACTTTCTCTGATCAATCATTATTACTCTATTATCTTTCCATTCTATTGTTCTTCTCATCCCTACCATAATAATTTCCCAATATTTTTTATTCCAAGTTTAACTTGTCAGCTATTATTATATTATTTTATTTAAGCAAACAAATTGATAATGCCCAAATTTGCCCCGGTAACAATTAAACCGGCTACCGCAACACCTGCTATCATCATAGGAAAAGCATACCAAAAACGGATACCGAATATAAAGGCTACTACTGAAGCAGTCCAAACTCCTGATCCTGGAAGAGGTATAGAAACAAATAAAAATAAGAATAATGCACCATATTTTTCATATCTTCTTTCATACCTTCTAGTTTTTTGGAATAGCCAGCTAAAAAATAAATCAAAAATAGACCATCTTCTCAAAAAATCCGAAAATGGTTTTAGATATATTAATAAAAAAAATGCTGGAATAATATTCCCCAATACTGCAAACAGATAAGTAGGCAATACTGGTAAATGATATAAATTTATACCAACCGGTATTGCTCCCCTTAATTCAGTTATGGGAAGTGTAGATAAGATTGCAACTTTTATTAAATTATTTATCAATAGTCTTGATAACCTTTTTTACAATCTGGGACAATAATAGCTCTGACTTAGTTGCTGCATTTAATATGTCTTGAAAATGAATCTTTTCTACCACACCATCGATTGCTAAATCCGTGATACATGAAATCCCTAATACTCTCATTCCTATATGATTAGCAGCAATTACTTCCGGAATAGTAGACATACCCACCGCATCAGCACCTATCTTAATCAGCATTCTATATTCTGCAGGAGTTTCTAGCATAGGGCCACTTAATCCGGCATAGATTCCCTTATGCAATTTTATACCTTCTTCCAGTGCTACTTTTTCTGCCAGGGAAATTAATTCCCTATCATAGGCTTCAGACATATCGGGAAAACGAGGACCTAATTCTTCTTCATTTATTCCCATCAAAGGATTATCACCCATTAAATTAATATGGTCATAAATAAGCATCAAATCTCCTCTTTGAAAAAAACGATTCATCCCTCCTGCAGCATTAGAAATGATAATTATATCAGCACCCAATTTTTTCATAACCCTTACCGGAAAGGCAACCTCTTGCATGCTATAGCCTTCATAATAATGAAATCTACCCTGCATTGCCACTACTGGCTTACCTTCCAATTTACCCATAACCAGATTTCCACTATGTCCAGGCACAGTAGAAACAGGAAAATTACTTATTTTATTATAGGGTATAACTGTGCTTTCTTCGATATCTTCAGCAAGTCTACCCAATCCGGTACCCAAGATGATGGCAATTTCAGGTTTAGTTTGACAATATTTTCTAATAGAGGCAATACTCTCTTTAATTTTTTCCATAATATTTTCCATGAAGCTTTCTCCTTTACACTTATTTGTTTTAGTATTATTTTAAATCATCAAAGTTAGACTCTGGGAAATGCCTTAAAATATTCTTCTTTAATCCATTTTCTACTAACATGAGTATATATTTGGGTAGTGGAAATATCTGAATGTCCCAACATCTCCTGAACAGTTCTTAAGTCAGCTCCATTTTCAATCAAATGAGTTGCTAAGGTATGTCTTAAGGTATGTGGTGTTACTTTCTTCTTAATTCCTGATTTATGAGCATAATTTTTTATTAAATAATAGATAGCCTGTCTGGTAATTGGCTGCCCCTGACTATTTAAAAATAATATATTTTCATCTTCCATCTTTACTAATTTTGGTCTAACTAATCTAAGATAATCGAGCAAAGCATGATGTGCTCTATCAGTAAAGGGAATCCATCTTTCCTTATTTCCCTTGCCAGTGCACTTCAGTAGCTGGTGATCTAAATTAATATCATTTCTTTTTAAACTAATCAACTCAGTAACTCTCATTCCCGTTGCATATAATAGTTCAATGATAGCCTGATCTCTCTTGCCTAATAAACCTTTAAAATTATCTGGGCTTAGAAGTCTATCTAATTCTTTTAAATTTAATACTTCAGGTAGTCTCTTTTTCAATCTAGGAAATTCAATAAAACGGGCTAGATCATTTGGAATAAATCCTTCAGTAAACAAAAAACGATAAAACATTTTTAAGGCTACTAAATTTCGAAAAATAGAATTTATTCCTAAATTAATCTTATTTAAATAATGATAATATTGAGAAAGAGTTTCTCTATCAACCGTTTGAAAAGTAAGTTTTTTTTCCGTGATTATAAAATCATAGTATTTTAGTAAATCATAGCGATAGGATATCACAGTATTAGAGGCTAATCCTCTTTCTAAGGTTAAATACTCTAAGAAATATTCTATTAATTCTTTTTGTTGATTTTTACCAGAATTCATAAAAATTATTTAGTAGTAGTTAATTTCTGTATCAGGATGTACTACTTGAATCCATACATTTCCAGGTTGTACGGCCAATCGATCCCCATCTTTATTAAAAAAGTAGGTTTTTGATTCCAATGTTTCTTTTGACCAGGTAATTTCTTCCGATCTTCCATTAAAAATAATTAATCCCGTTCCCTTGCCAATAAAATCAATGGCCAATCTTCCTTCATCATCTAATATCTTTTTATTGTTATGTTGAATAATAAGGTTTTTAACTTGCAACTGTCTACCAGTTTCTGCATCTAAATGCGGTTCTCCATTTATAAAACGTGCATATCTTTGTGTTTCAGGAATATATTGATAGGTTATTGTATAGTTAGTATTATACTTTATATCTATCTTCTTAATTTCTCTACCCGTAAGCACTTCATTTTGATCAGTTTCAAATTGGTAATCTGCTTTATTAACCATTTCAATATAGCCCAATCTTTTTGCTTCATCTCTCAACCTTGGAGTGGAAGTATAAAGATTATGAGGAGGTTTTCGTTCCTGAACTCTCCAGAATGGTTGAAAATGAACTAATTCATTGATCTCATCTATTCTCTCTTCTCTAATAAATATGGCTGCATCGGGACTTTCTCCTACGTGGACATAAATAGCATCATGTTCTAAAGTTTTAGTAATAAAGTAAGGCCTGGCACTACGAACAGGTCCAACTTTATCGGCTTCCTGAGTAGCATAAATAGCTAAAAAGCGGGTTATTCCGCCTTCTGCAAGTACTTCATATACAATATCAGCCTTTTCTAACCCACTTTGTGGTCGTGAATCCCGGGCGTTATCAATCATTATAGCTAAGGGTCGATTCCCAAAGGGTGATTCTTTTTCTTTTGTTTTTGGCAAGGTACTTATTTCACCAGGTGTTACCACTGTACCGTAAGTAGATTCAATACGTTCTTTACCTTCCAACCCTAATCTTGCTTGAATTTCAAATTCTCCTCTTTCTAATACTTCTCCTTCAATCTCTTTTCGACTGGAAATACTAGGAGTTAGTGCTTTCGTAGCTATTTGAATATCATGTTTTGGTAATACTACTTCCTCAGTTGGTGCTATTTCTTCTTTGGCCGGTATCTCAATTTCAGGCATTTTCACTTCTATTCTGGGATTACTTTCCACTTTAGCTTCTTCCATCTCAACCATAGGTTTAGTTTCTACTTCCTGTATTCTGGCCGGCTCCGGTAATACAGGTTCTGCTTTCGGTCTTACACTTATCTCAGCTACAGGCTCTTCTTTAGTAATTTCTGGTTTTATGGTGGTAGGATTTTTTATAGCAGGTAACTCCACTAAGGTAACCATAATCATTTCTTCTTCTTTTATCTCTGGTATTTTCAAAAAATTAAAGGAGATAAAATTATTAAAAGCAAGAATAAATATGATATTCAAGATAAGCGAAATTAAAAATGATCGTCCCAAAAAATTTTTAGAACGGATTTTCCTTCTTTGAGCTCTATATCCCATTGTCTTGATTATTTACCTTCTTATATTTATATTATAACTATATTCTTATCAATATATTCTTATTAAAAAAATAATTAAATGGTAACTTTAGTTAATCTTCTCTCGGTTTTGTAGCTATGGCTATTCTTTCTGCTCCACCTTTCTTAATCAGATCCATAACCCGAACAACCTTTCCATGGGTGATATTCTGATCAGCTTCTAAAACAACTAAAGAATTGGGATTGTTATCTAATTCATTTTTTACTTTCTCAGATAATTGATTAGGATCAACTAAACTATTATTTAGATATAACACATTATTTTCAGTTATTGTAACTA
This sequence comes from Candidatus Oleihabitans oleiphilus, assembly GCA_018054125.1. Taxonomy (GTDB): domain Bacteria; phylum Atribacterota; class Phoenicimicrobiia; order Phoenicimicrobiales; family Stramentimicrobiaceae; genus Oleihabitans; species Oleihabitans oleiphilus. Next base: position 8,067 of record JAGPKD010000015.1, read on the forward strand.
CTATGTTCCTCTTCTCATTCACCGCAGCAAAATCCCCACTCGGTAGATCTACTTTAACACCACTTTCCACATTTATAAAGGTAGTAGTTAGCATAAAAAAAATGAGTAACTGAAAGACTACATCAATTAAAGGAGTCAAATCAAAATTAAGAGACTTATTATTGGGGCGATAAAATTTCATCTATTTTCACATCCTCTTCAGTGATAATTTCATGCTTAGCAGTTAATAGTTCCAAAATTTCCGCACTGGTTGATTCCATCTCCTTTATCTGTCTATCTACTCTTTGTACTAGATAATTATAAGCAACAATAGTAGGAATAGCTACCGAAAGACCAAAAGCAGTTGTCAATAAAGCCTCAGAGATTGCTCCTGCCAATGCTTCGGGATTTCCAACACCTAGAGCAGAAATCACCTGAAACCCTTTTATCATTCCAAAAACAGTCCCCAGCAATCCCAACAAAGGGGCAATATTCCCGACAGTAGCTAGTATGGGCAAATTCTTCTCCAGGACAATTACTTCCTTATTGGCCGTGTTCTCAATAGCTTCTTTTATTTCTTCTCTTGAACTCCCATATTTTAATAAAGCAGCTAGAATTATTTGAGAAATTGGAGAATAGTTTTTACGACAGGCGGTAATGGCAAAATTGATATTCCCTTTTCTGATCAAATCACTGATCCGATTGCTAAATTTACGGGTAGAAGTTTTAATACTTTTTAAGTAAAACATTCTTTCAAAAAAGATAGCAATCGCCAATAACGAACAGAAAAATATAGGATACATTAAGAAACCACCTTTTTGAAATAATTCAAACATTAAATAGTTGCCTCCTTGTAATAATATAATATAAATCTTTTAATAACTTTCTTAGTTACCTATTTACTAAAAACTTTTTAATTAGCATTCGTCCAATTTAATTTCTAATTTGTACTATCTATTAGTATAGTAATTGTTCCCGAGCACTATCAGCATAGGATGTATCAGAACAATTTTGTATAATCATGTTGTATTTTTCTTTTGCTTTATTTATATCTCCTAATTCTTCCTGACAGATAGCAGTTATATATAATATATCACACATAAATGTTCCTGAAGAAAAATTATTCAGATATCTTTCCCCAACTTCCAGGGCTTTGTTATATTCTCCCATTTTAAAGTAACTTAAGCAAAGGCCATATAGAGAACCTGGTAAATATCTGCTATCAGGATACTTTTCCATTAATTTTTCAAAATTTATAATACTATCAATCCATTTTTCTTCTGCCAAATCAATCTGAGCAACAATATACAAAGCCTCTTCTGCATATTGACTTCCTGGATAGGATTTCATGAAATTCTGTAAATTTATTCGGGAATCACTATAATTATTTAATAAAAAGGGTATCTTGCCTAATAAAAAATTGCTTTCTTCCACAAACTGACTTTCAGGATATTGTTCAATAAGCATATTAAATGATTCTATTGCCTTTGGAAAATCACCTTCATTTAAATAGCTCCAACTAATACTATATTGGACATAGGCTGCCAGGGAATGTGAACCATAAGAATTTAAAAAATCCTGATAATATTGAATTGCCTTAATATAATCTCCTTCTTGGTAATAGGTCTCTCCTAACATGTACAAAGCCCTAATAGCAATCTCATCACCGGAAAAATAATCAATAAGTTGGAAATATTCTTCTGCTTTAAGATAATTCCCCAAACGAAAGAAGCTGAGTCCCTGCCAGTAATTGATTTCCTTCCTAATCTCTTCTGTAATAGTCATATCTTCGATTATTTGAAAAGTATGAATTGCTTTTTCAAATTCACCTTTTTCGTAGTAAGATTTAGCCAGGGTAAAATAACCCTCTACCCCAGTAGTTTCCTCTGGATATTTTTCGGCCAATTCCTGATAAAAAGAAAGTAATTTTTCTTCCTCATTTATTTTACTTGCTGAATCAATTTTAAGTTCTAATGCTTCTTTACTATCAATACCATTTAATACTTCCAATACCTCCTGATATTGACCTAAATAATAGTAACTATAGGCAAGTTCCATAGTAGCTATTTTAGCCAATTCCCCTTCGGGAAATTCCTCCATAACCCTTTGAAAATATGGAATTGCTCCTTTGTCATCACCTTTTCTAGCATATGCCAGACCCAGATCAAATAATACTCTTTCTAACATAGTATTATCCTTTAGTCCTGTATCCACTAAAGAACGATTAATACTAATTACTCTATCATATTCTTTTTGCTCTAAAAGTACTCTTGCTAAAAGATATAATGCTTCATCTCTAATCGTACTATTTTCTTTTTTAACTAACTCTTCTAAGACTACCTTGGCTTCTTGATAATTACCTTCCTCGAATAGGACATAACTATAATAATACTGAGTTTCATTCATGAATTCAAAATCAGGTTTATTAGTCATAATATCAGTAAAAATCATCTTTGCCTTATCATAGCTACCTTCCCAAAAATAAGACTGCCCCAAAATATAGTTAAGCTCATATTTATCAAATTTTAAAGAACTACTTTTTATTAAATTCTCATAAAGGCTAATAGTTTGAGCATATTTCTTTTCTTTAAAATATACCCTCCCTAATTTGTAAATACCTTCCTGGTAAAGAGGACCTTTGGGGAAATTATTTACTAATATTTCCAAAACATTTTCCGACTGAGCAAAATCACCTAACAGGTAGCTACACCAGCCACTGCCTAATAAAGCATTTTCATAGTATTTACTATCCATAAAATTATTTATAATATATTGATAATGTTGATTTGCCTCCTTATATTTTCCCAGCTGGTAAAAAGTTTCTGCTATAAGAAATCTGGCTTCCAAATAATCGGGATTAACTTCCAGGACTTCCTGTAATTTTTCCAGTGCAATTTCATAATCACCCAAAGAATAGAAATTATAAGCTAATTGGTAATATTCTTTTTCCCAATTTTCATCAGCAAAACCTTGTACTCCAATTTTTTCTCTTTCTGCTAAATATTCATCCATCAGGTTTAATTGGTAATAAGTACGCATCAAATAAATTCTATTCTTTTCAAAGGAGGGATTTTTTTGAGAAGATTCCTTAAATTTAAGTAATGCCTCTTCATATTCTCCAGAAATATAATGTTTATATCCCTCATTAAAAAGCCAGACTGCTTCTCTGCCAAATTCTTTTTCTTCCATTGCTTTATTAAGATATATTCTAGCATTATTATCAAAGGGATCTAATCGAATAGCTTCTTGAAAATGTCTAATAGCTACCTCTAGATCTCCTATTTGGTAATAACTTAAGGCCAGGTAATAATGAGCTTCTTTAAAATCTTTATTAAGGAACACAGCCTGTTTTAACAATCTAATAGCCTCAAACCAATTTCTATTACTATAGGCATTATAGCCTGCTACATAATTTTCATAGGCTTCTTTACCATATATTTCCGCCCGTTGATACTGTCTGTAAAACCATGCAATTTCTTGATTATCTAGTTCAATTTTTCTTACTTCCTCTGCTTGTTGGAGAGCTTTAGTAATCTGACCCGTGTCATAATAAATTCTCATGAGATATGTTCTTGCTTCAATATTATTTGGCTCATAGGAGATAGCTTCTTCTAAATATTCAGTGGCAGAAACTACTTCTCCCTGGGAATATTTAGAATAGCCTAACTTGTATAATGCTTCTGATAGCTTTTGATAACTAATTTTAATGTTGGTATTATTTTTGGCAGTTTCAATAAATTTCTCCAAACTGGTTACTTCTCTAATAGTCCATTTAGTTTTTTCATATATCTGTGACAAGAGATAATAGGCTTCAGCAAAATGGGGATCTTCTGCCACAGCTTTTTCACCATATTCAATTGCCTTTGACCAGAGAGGCTTACTGGGAAAGTCTATACCCTGATACTCTTTTTCTGCTTGATTTTTATATTCTAAAGCATAATAATAATTTTTTAAGGCATTCAAAGATGGGGAAATGTTCTTTTTCAAATTAGCAGCTAATTCTTCATCGATAAATACCCCTGCCTCTTGTAAAATTATCCTGGCTATATTTTCTTTGAAATTCAATAAATTTTCCGGCACTACCGGTATTTCTCGAAATTCAAATAGGTCATCCACTTGCGTTTGATACATGACTAAATTAAATTGAAGCTGCCTCTGCTTATCTAAAGAAAAATAGCCGGTAAAGATCAAGTCTACTTGTAATAAATTATTTAGAGAGCGGAATAAAGAGTGGTCCTTTCTCTTTGCCAATCCTTTAAACTCCTCAATATCGGTTAATCTTTCCATCTCATCCAGTGGGATATAATTTATTTCATCAGATTGGGAGAAAGTATGACTAAGCATATCAGCCAATCCCCTTTCCAGCCATTGCCAATGGTCATCACCAGTATCATTTTCAAAATAATACACTGCAAAACTATGTGCTTCAGAACCAATGGCAACTGAATTAAAAATGGCAAACAAAATAATTATGGCCAAAAAAAGAGAAGAGATATTAATGTGTTCTATTTTCATCATTATCTGTCTTTCTATTTTCATAACTACAGACCTAATAGAAAAATTATTTTACATAATATTATATCTTAGCTAAGCAAAAAAGTAAAAATCTTTTTTACCAATTCTCACTATATCTCCTTCTGAAATTCCTTTTTTTCTCAAGGCTTTTTCTACGCCTAATTTTTTTAACTTTTCTTGAAAATATTTCAATGCCTGGGGATTATCAAGGTCATATTGATATACCAGTTTAGTAATCTTTTCTCCTTCCATTATGAATCGATTTCCTTCCTTTTTAATAACAAAGTCTGGTTTATATTGATAATGAGTAATCTTTTTTGATGTACTGAAAAATTCTTGTGCTTCTTGAGATTTAACTTTATTAAGGACTTCGCCTATCTGGTAAATCAATTCTGGAAGACCATTACCCGTGAGAGCCGAAATGAATAAAACTATTATACCCTCTCTGAGAAAAGACTTCTTTATCTGTTCTTTTTTATCCTTCACTTCTGGTAAATCACATTTATTAACGACTATTATTTCCTTTTTATTCTGTAAAGATAGTGAATATCTTTTTAATTCATTTTTAATTAGGTGATAATCTCGTAAAACATCCTCAGAGTAAGTTCTAGTACCATCAATAACATGCACCAAAACTTTGGTTCTTTCGATGTGTTTTAAAAAACTAATACCCAGTCCAGCACCCTTATGAGCACCTTCTATTAGACCTGGAATATCAACAATTGTAAAGGAATGTTCTTCATTTACCTTCACTATCCCTAAATTTGGTTCAACAGTAGTAAATGGATAATCAGCAATTTTTGGTTTAGCATTAGTTATACGAGATAAGATAGTAGATTTGCCAACATTAGGGAACCCAATTAGAGCAGCGTCAGCAATTAATTTGAGGTTAAGTTTAATTACTTTTTCCTGACCCAGTTCTCCCTTCTGAGCAAATCTGGGCGATTGGAGCGTAGAAGTTCGATAATGATAATTCCCTTTCCCACCCATTCCACCCTGAGCAACACAAATTTTCTCTCCTGGATGGGTCAAATCAGCAAGAACATTTTTTTCTGTTATATCTTCTATTATAGTTCCTACTGGGACTCTTAGGTACAAATCACAACCATTTTTACCACTCTTTCTTCCACCACTTCCACTTGCCCCATTTTCAGCCTGATAATTAGGATTGCGATAAAATTCCAGCAAGTCCTTAACCTCTAAATCAGCTTGAATGTATACATTTCCTCCTCTACCTCCATTACCACCATCAGGCCCACCACGTGGAACAAATCGCTCTCTACGAAAGCTAATACAACCGTTGCCACCTTTACCGGCTTTTACTTTAATAATTACTTCATCTAAAAACATAGTTACCCTTACTTAAATAGATATTATTTATACAGTTTTCATTACCCATAATCAAGATATTCAGGGGGCTTCGCCCCCTGAAACCCCTCATCATCACCCTCACCCTTCCCTCTCCCTTCTAAGGGAGAGGGATATGTTAGGGTTAGGATCTTAGAACATTATTAATATTATTTTATACTCTTACTTAAAAGAAAGATTTTAATAATATCGAAATTTCAAAGAAATCAAGATATTCAGGGGGCTTCGCCCCCTGAAACCCCTGTCTTATTAGTATTGAGTATCTAGTATTCAGTATATAGTATGTAGTTTAAATTCCAGTTAAAAATAAAGAATAATACCTTTTAAAGAAATGCTATCTTATTTTAACAACAAGATATTCAAGGGGAATCCTTCCCCTTGACAACCCCTGAAAGAAAAGCAAAATATATCGTTACTTATTTAGTAAATAATATTTATATTATCTTGCATTATCGAAATTTTTTGAAATTCCTATACTGCAAGATAATCAGGGGGAGTATCCCCTGAAACCCCTCAATTAAGATTTAATATTTATTTGTATTAATTTATCTGTATTTAATATTTTGATTTATTACCTTAATCTTTTATTTTTTAATAATTATCTTAATTTCAAAGAAATTAAGATATTCAAGGGGAATCCTTCCCCTTGACAACCCCTGAAAGAACTTCCAACTAGCAACTGTATTTAAACGATATACCTTATACGTAATACGATATACGATTTTTGTCATTGCGAGGAGCAAAGCGACGAAGCAATCTCATCCACTTATACCCGCATCTTTTATCTGAAAACAGTTAATTGCAAAATGATAACTATTTATCACCCTCACCCTTCCCTCTCCCTTCTAAGGGAGAGGGATATTGTATTAACATATCATATTATCTACATTAAGGATAAATTTTTTAAAATAGCGAATTTGCCTGGCAATTCCGATAATCAAGGGGAAGAATTCCCCTCTAAAAGAGGGTTGTCCCGAAGGGACGGGGGTTCCCCTTGAAAACCCCTTTATTCTTATTTCAATCTTATCATTTTCACTAAGCAAAAAGAGTATATTACCCTTTCATATATTATCTTTTAAAATCTTTTATAAAAAATCAATTCCTTATCTTATTTAAATATTTTTGGTAAATTCTATTTTTGCCTAAGATATAATAATTATATTCTATCTTAAAATCTAATTTAGCATATATTGTTCCTTAATTTAAAAAAAGATAATTTAATAAGATTAGAATTTCGAAAAAATTTCTAATATTATTAAATTATCTTACCAATAATAAAAACCCCTGAGCTTCTTGCAAAACTCAGGGTAATAATTACAGCTTCTTATGCTTCTACTGCAATAGCATTTACTGAAACCTGTCTTTTCCTTTTTCCGGTAGTTCTAAAGGTCACATAGCCATCAATAAGAGCAAATAATGTATCATCTCTTCCGCGACCCACATTTTTACCAGGATGAATGCGCGTACCCCTTTGTCTGACAATTATACTACCGCTACGAACAAACTGACCGTCATGCCTTTTTACTCCAAGTCTTTTGGAAATACTATCCCGGCCATTTTTTGCTGAGCCTTGTCCTTTTTTATGTGCCATGATATTTCACCTCTTTTAATAGCCTTAATCAATCAAAGGTTAAGCAGTCAACTTAATGGCGTATCAATGATTTGTTCAATTTTTATCTCGGTAAATGACTGCCGATGTCCCATTTTCTTTTGGTATCTTTTTTTGGGTTTAAATTTTAACACCACGATTTTCTTAGCTCTGCCATGTCTCAATATTTTTCCTTCTACATAACTGTTCTCAAGCAAGGGCTGTCCAAAAGTATATTTACCCTCTTTTTCCAACAATAGTACCTGATCTAATTTTATCTTTTCCCCTTCTTTTGCTTCCAGCTTCTCTACCTTAATAATATCTCCTTCTTTAACCAGGTATTGCTTACCTCCTGTGGCAATCACTGCATGCATTTTTATTAATTCCTCCTACTTATTAAATCGCCTGAAAAGGTAGCTATCGCTTTTTAACCTTCCCAGTGCGTTTACAGGCTTATAAAATTTAGCACATATGATTAAACCTGTCAAATTTTTTTGAAAACAATAGCCAAAGATTTGCTACTTTGCTCCCGATTTCCATAATATTTATACCTTAGCTAAAAAGAATATTTATGGTAAAATATTATATTATCTTTGCTTAGCAAGCATGATAAGATGGGGATGGAAATAAAGGAATTTTCAAGGGAGGATTCTCCCTAAATATCTCGTCTATAGCTATCACAACAATACCTTTGCCATCTTTTTTATATCTTTTTTACTACCAACTGCAATTACTTTAATTTTTTCAATATGAAGATCTAATAATCCTTTAATATAAATACTCTTATTATAATCTCGCTCTAATTGTTTTATTAGCATCATCTTGCTCCCCGCTAACTCTTCTTCCACTTTAGGATTGACTCCCAATAGTATTGCTTCTGCCTTAGAATGCTTGCATAAATCCTCCAGTTTGTGCATAACTTGATTACTTACTGTCTCCGGAGAAAGAACACGTCCACTACCAGAACAATAAGGACAGGCTGTTCGTAATAGCGAATCCAAATCTCTTTTAGAACGTTTTCTGGTCATTTCAACTAAACCTAATTCGGTAGTCTGCACTATATTAGATCTTGTTCGATCCTTTTTTAATTCTTTTTCCAATTTATCTATTACTTTTCCCTGATCTTCTTTATTATCCATATCAATAAAATCAATGATAATAATCCCGCCAATATCTCTTAATCTTAACTGTCTGGCAATCTCCTCAGCTGCCTGTAAATTAGTTTTTAAGATGGTACCCCGCATTTTCTTACCACCAACATATTTACCAGTATTTACATCAATTACCGTTAAAGCCTCAACCTCATCAAAGACTAAATAACCACCACATTTTAGCCAAACCTTTTTTTCTAAGGCTTTACTGATTTCTTTTTCAATATTATAAGCCTCAAATATTGGTTTATCCCCATCATAGTAAGAAACTCTTGGTTTTAACTCCAGTAAAAAAAGGGTATCTAGATAGCTGATAATCTTTTCATATTCTTTTTCCGAGTTGACTATAAATTCATCAATTTCTTCAGTAAACAAGTCCCTTATAACTCTATAAGTTAAACTTAAGTCTTCATGAAGTAATAAGGGCGCTTTTGCTCTTTGACTTCTCTTTTGAATTTTATTCCATAAACGAACAAGAAAATCCATATCTGGCCCTAAATCTTCTTCATCTTTACCAGCAGCAGCAGTTCTCACAATAAAACCATATTTATTCTTTTTAATATTTTGTATGATTTTTTTAAGTCTTTCTCTTTCTTCTTCTTGTTCAATCCTTCTAGAGACAGCAATAGTATTATTGTTGGGCATCAAAACCAGATAACGACCGGGCAAACTGATGTTGGTAGTTACCTTTGGTCCTTTAGGGCTAATCGCTTCTTTCTCAACCTGAACAATTATTTCCTGTCCCACTTTAATTAATTTTTGGATATCAATGTCTTTAGCGTTTTGACGTGTTTCAGACGGTATCACCTCATTTAAATGTAAAAAAGCATTTCTATCAATGCCAATATCGATAAAAGCAGCTTCTATCCCTGGTAAAACATTCATAACCTTACCTTTATAAATATTGCCAATAATCTTTCGATCTTCTAATCTTTCAATATAAATTTCTACCAATTTATTATTTTCTAAAATAGCAATCCGCTCCTCGCATAAACTACTATCAATTATTACCTGCTTAGCCCTATACTCCATATTTTAGATATCACCTTCTTTGTTAATATAAATAATTTTATATTTAAACTAGACTTCTTACTATATTACTTTATGATTCAATTAATTTTTTAAAACTAATTTCTTTTTTAAACACTGTTCAATTATATACTGTTAGTACAATTTCAAATATTTAATATATTCTCAACTTACTTCTTAGAATAAATTATAAATTTTTCTCTAACTATTTTTTCTATGCGAATTTTTTCTCCAACCTCTAATAAAAATCTGTTAACAATTAAACAAGGATTAATACTCCCTACCTGCTGAATATCTATTATTAACTGAATAACTATTCTATCCTCTTCTTTAGAAACAAAAGCTAATTTTTGAATAAGAGGACGTAAATTAATCTCCTTTATCCCTCTTTTTGTTTCTTTTTTTATAATAATATTCTTTTGCTCTAAAAAATTGCGAATACAAATTTTTATTTTATCTTCCCAACGCTTGCCTTTATCTATATTTTTATCAGTATTAATTAAATATATTAAATAAGAGGCAAATTGTAACAGTTTATTTAAAGGCGCTTCTTGATTTAGCACTTTACTAACTGCCAAGACTTTAAAACCAACTGGAGCTACTGCATTGATTTTTTCTTTTAATATCTGTGGTTCTAATTGCTCCATCAGATAAACATCCAAAATTTCTTGCCATCCCTCCATACCCAGGGGTAAAGCAGGAGCAAAAGAAATCTTCATCCTGGGATTATAACCCTGAGTTAGTTCTACTGGTATCTTTGCTCTTAGTAATATTCTCCTGACTAAAGAATTTAAATCTAGTTGAGATATAAATATCAAAGGACCATCTTTACGATAATTAATACGATAAAGATAAGACATTATTCGCTCATTTCTAACAACTTTTATATACTAATTAAAACTCACTTAGTCTCCATAATTTTTCACTACTTCTGAGCAGGTATCCTCTAATCCACATCTATGACAATATGACCATCTACAATCTTCAGTACTTATTTCCTGCCTGGCTTTCTCCCATTCTGTCCATAAATACTGTTTTTTTACTCCACAATCAATTATGTCCCAGGGAAACACCTCTTCTTTCTCTCTTTTTCTATGAGCATAAAAAGACATATCTAAATTACATTTTCTAAAAGACTCTTCCCAAGAGGCAAAATTAAAGTTTTCTCTCCAGGAATCAAATTTACACCCTCTTTTATATGCTTCTTCCAATACCTTACCTAATCTGCGGTCTCCCCGAGCAAAAACAGCTTCCAACAGAGACAACTGGGTATTTGGGAAATTATAAGATATGTGTCTGCTCTTGACCATTTTAGCAATGTAGTAGTATTTTTCCTTCAATTCTTCTTCTTTTTCCTGAGCGACCCATTGAAAAGGAGTGTGGGGCTTAGGAACCAGGGTATTAATACTCACATTTAACGAAAATTTCTTTCCTACTTTCTTCTTGCCAATTACTTCCACCTTTCTTATCATATTAATGATTCCTTCAATATCATCCCATGTTTCATTTGGTAAGCCAATCATGAAATAAAGTTTAATTCTTCTCCAACCCATTTCCAAGGCATACTGGATAGTACGGTATAAATCATCCTCACTAACATTCTTATTAATTATTCTACTCATTCGTGCACTACCCACTTCCGGGGCAAATGTTAACCCAGTTTTTCGGACCCGCTGAGTCTGTATTGCTAATTGTATAGAAAAACTGTCAATCCTTAAAGATGGTAATGATATACCAACTCCTTTTTGTTGGTAACGATCAACTAATTCTTTTGTTAAATCATCAATTTTGCTATAATCACTCGAACTTAAAGAAGATAAAGAAATTTCTTCATAGCCAGTATTGGATAAACTTTTTTCTGCTAAGTCTAATAAAGAGTTGATAGAACGCTCTCGCACAGGTCGATAAATCATTCCAGCCTGACAAAATCGGCAACCACGAGTACAACCACGAAATATTTCTAAAGTGACCCGGTCATGGACAATACCTATATTCGGCACGATGGGTGCAATCGGGAAAGGTGCCATATCTAAATTTTTGACTATTCTCTTTTTTATTTTCAAAGGTGCCTTTTTTGCTATATTTTGAAACGATTTTATTCTACCATCTGGAAAGTAATTAACCTTATAAAAAGAGGGAATATAAATACCTGGTAAAAGGACAAGCTCCTGAAAAAGAACTTTCTTATCCTTCTTTTGTTCTTTTCTGGACCATTGTTTATAAATATCTATAATCTCATTAATAATTTCCTCTCCATCTCCAATTACAAAAACATCAATGAAATCAGCTAATGGCTCCGGATTAAATGCTGCTGGTCCACCTGCTATAATCAATGGACTACTTGAGTCTCGTTGGGAACTAAATAGAGGTATTTTCCCTAAAGAAAGAATATTAAGAATATTAGTGTAGCTTAACTCATATTGTAAACTAATTCCAACTATATCAATTTCGTTAAGAGTCCGTTAGTTTTTTAAAGAAAATAAGTTTTCCCTTCCTTTATTAATAAATTTT
>JAGPKD010000105.1 GCA_018054125.1 Candidatus Oleihabitans oleiphilus
GATTAGTAGTTATTTAGTTAATTCAAGACTACCTACTATTTCAAAATATTTTTTAAGGCAACAGACAGTCGGGCAAACTCCTCTAAGCCAAAATTTTCTCCCCTCTGGTTTATTCTTATTCCTGACTCTGCTAAGACCCTTTCTAATCTATCTTTTTCTAAGTGATCACCGAAATATAATTTCAAGGCATTATTAATACTCTTTCTTCTATGCTGAAAAATGGCATGAACTAAATCAAAAAACAAGGCCTCATCTTCCACCTTAATTGCTGGTTTATTTAAAAATCGAATTCTGATAAGCAGGGAATCTACTTCTGGTCTGGGTAAAAAAACCTCTGGCTTTACCAGGTGAATCTTTTCCACTTGAGCATAATAATTCGCTATTACTGATAGTAAGCCATAATTTTTATCGCCCGGTTTTGCTAACAAACGCTCAGCCACCTCCTTTTGCACCATTACCACTGCCATCTTTAACATGGCATGCATTTCCAATATTTTTCTTAATAAGGGAAGGGAAATGGAGTAAGGTAAATTGCCCACTAATTTTTCTATATGGTAACCTTCCTGCTTTTTTTGCTTTAGAAAGCTGGTCAAATCAAAAGTTAAAATATCCTGATATATTACCGTAACACAATCCTGATAAGGAGAAAGAATATCCTCTAATATTGCCTTGAGGCGGGTATCTTTTTCTATAGAAAAAACATGCCGCACAGCAGGAATCAAGGCTAAGGTTAGCGCCCCTAAACCAGTACCAATTTCCAAGATCGACTCTTCTTTCTTTAAGTTTAGGGAATCAACAATAATGGCATTAATATTATTATCAATAAGGAAATTTTGTCCCAATTTTTTCTGGGGATGAAATTGATACTTTTTCAGATATTCTATGGTCTTGGTGGGAGAAAGAAAATAAGTGGGAGGTGAAAAATTCATAAGTAACACCTTCAGAAAATAATTATGGTAAATTAGGCAAAAATTATTAAGGAGCCGGCGATCTGAGTTGAACAGACAACCTACGGATTACGATTCCGTTGCTCTGCCAATTGAGCTACGCCGGCTTAACTTCTTGTTTTTTTATTTTATCATACTTTTAAGTTATTGCATCTTTACTTTTTTCCCTGAATAATTCTTTTATTTTTTAATACTTTGCCCTGTAAATTTTCAACCTGCTCAGCGGGCACCCGGCCTATCTATTAAGACCTAAGCTACCTCTCCAACAAAAAACTCCTTCTAAAGAAAAAGAAAAGGAGTAGAATATAAAAAAATTAAAGAGGTAAAGGAGAAGTTATTGTGGATATTAAAGATTATACCCGAGAAATGGCTGATCGGAGGTTTGCTGCTTTAGAAACTCTAAAGACTATTACTGAGTGGCTAAGTGCTACTAAACCTACTGCTTTTTTGGAGAAAGGAGCCCCGGTCGGTGATGATCAGGCCAGAGAGATATGGCGGAGATGGGTTGATGCTTATAGTGATTTATTTGAAAAGACTAAGGTTATACCTGATTTATTGATTGAGGATGTAAAGAAACTTTATGCCAGCGAAAAGAGAACATCTGCGAGCCAGTAAAATTTTATTGGGAACTCAAACCCCGGTAGTGCATGATCTTTTGGAGCTAGCAGTAAGACAATCGGGAATAGAACACGGCTATCTATTTTCTAACTCCGATTACTTAGCTATGATCGGCCAGCTGCTGGGACAAGAAGCCAAAAGAGAGGCCGTTTTGCATATTTTGCAAGATTGGGGAGTAGTAACCTCCGAAGATGTCGATCTTTTCTCTTCTTTTATTCCTTCTCGACGAAGACCTCAGGCTCGAAAAATTAGGCCTTGATATAGAAACAATTTATTAGTCTCACAATTTCTAAAGGGTAGTGCGAACAAGATATTCAGGGAAAGTTTCCCCTGAAACCCCTAATTAACCTTAAGGTAATATTCATCACCCTCACCTTACCTCTCCCTTCTAAGGGAGAGGATTAGAGAGGTGGTGTAAAAATATATGGTTTCTTATCTAAAAAGAGTATTTTATAGTATCAGAATTTTTTCGAAATTCCGATACTATAAAATAGAAGTGCTATCCACGAAATGGAGCCAGAGAAAGAAAAAGTCGGCTCGATATAAATTCTCTACATTCAATCTTAGTTCTTTCACCGCTTCCACATTTGGTAGAATATTTTTACGCTGGTATAAAAAGTCAAAGAGGGCTTTGGCTTTGGTAGCTTTATCAATTTTTAGGGAAAAAACCTATTATTTTTTTTCACAGGGTAGTTACCTGAGGTAACAACCCTACTTACTTTTTTACCTAAGGGGTAGTTACTTTTTTACAACCTAATAAGATCAATAAAAAGAAGAACAATCTTCCGAGATGGATTTACCTTTTTTATTATTTAGAGAGATAAGGGAGAGAGTTTTTGGCCTTTAGTTTTTGGATTTTAGCTTAATAAAAGACCAGGAAGAATTATACCATCTTAGATTACTGTCATTTTAAATGAAGCACCATGCAGCTTCCCGCAGGGTGCTTCATTTACATTATAAGGATCTAAACCTCTTGATTTTTTGGATAAATAAGCTTTGCTACCTCTTTTAAGCTTGATTTTTTAATAATGTCACTCTAGGTAATAAATCTACTCTTCCCGTTGTTTCAATAGAATTATTATTATCATCTAATCCAGTGACTGTTATTTTTATGTATGTTGCTAATCCAGCTTCCGGATCTAACAAATAAGCCTGATTACCTTGAAGCGACGAAAAAGCTTGGAGATAATTTGATCCAAACAATGAAGTAATTCTTTCTTCATTTGTTTCGTATATAATATCTGTATAAAATAACTCTCCTTGCTGATTATACTCATCCCATCTTAAACTGCTTATAGTAACTCCAACTCCATTAGTCTCGCTGAGCACTATGGTAAAAGGCCACCTATCATCTTCAATAGAATAGGCTACTGGATTTGGTTCAAAGGTAATGTTTATCTTTGCAGTTTTTGAACTTGTTATACTACATCCTGACAAAAACATTGATAAAACGAATATTAGTGTTAATAAGATAAAAAATACCTTATTATTTATTTTCATTTCTAAAATCCCTCCTTAAAATTGAATATTATTTTTTTTAATTGATACAGAAATTAAGTTTAGTCAAATATTATCATTTTAAAAATAACCTAAATGGAATTTGAATCAGAATTTAATTATACCTACAAGTTATATTCAACATATTAAGTTCACTATCTATTGAAATTATTGTGGTAGATAATCTATTCTAACTACTGCTTCAACTCGATTGCCATTATCATCGGTACCTTCAACTGTTATTAACGAATATTTCGTTGGGCCTGTATGTAATATACCACTATTAATATAGGAAAAAGCAGAAACATAATTTGATTCAAACCACTCTATAATTTCTGCAGCATAAACAAACTGTGAATAATATAATTCTTCATCTTCATTATATGAATCGAATCTTATACTAGTAAGAGTAACTCCTACACCATTGTTTTCACTAATAACCATATTATAATTATGCCCCCCATATTCACTTGAATAAGGAACAGGATTTGGGTCAATAGATATAGTTAATAGTGCAGTTTTTGGTACACCAGTACAACTTGATAAAAATAACCCCAGAACAAGGATAAGACATAATACTATTGTTATTCTTTTAGGCTTATTCATTTTAAAAAACTCCTTATCTAAGTTAATTTTTAATAAAATTTACTAGAAATCATTCATTAATACCCAAAATCAGTAATGTTAGTTGAAAATAATGATTTTCTGATAATCCATTTATCCTATAAACCACCCCCTCCTTGTGTATTTTTAGATCTGCCAAAAAATGTAAGAAATTATTTTTTATTAACCTTTTTATTAGTTATAAAGTTATTATTAGATTGAAATATTATAATAACCCTCTTATTAATAAATAAGGACAGAGCAAGAAAATAATTACGTTACTTTCTTACTCTGTCCTTTTACCTGAAAGATTCTTCCTAAGTAATTAGGAAAAATTATCTTGATTTAGCCCTGGCTCTGTAAGAGATTTCCTAAAGATTAGGAATTGCCTCTTCGGCGCTTTTCTCCAAAGCTCTCCAGAGTCCTGTCCGATAACAGTCCTTTGGCCTGAAAGTTTTGATACCTCTGGTATCTTACCCCTTCGGCGCCTCTTCTTTATGAACAGAAAGAAGAGGTCTCTCCTGCTATCTTCAACCAGGTATAGTTTATTAACTTATAGTATCGTAGTCTTTTGACATTCCGATACTATAGATTAGCTAATTCTGTCTATATTATATAACAAATATTTTAAAAATCCTTCTTTTTTATAATTTTTTTATCTTTTCTTATAAAAATTATTTAGTTTAGTGGAAATTTAATTTAAAATTACATTTTTTTCAAGACTCTATCTCGTTTCTTATGGAACATAATCTTTTGGCTCTTTTTTTCACAGGGTAATTACCTGAGGTAACAACCCTACTTACTTTTTTACCTGAGGGGTAGTTACTTTTTTACCACCTAATAAGATCAATAAA
>JAGPKD010000016.1 GCA_018054125.1 Candidatus Oleihabitans oleiphilus
TAGAACCCCTGTCAGAGAAGCACTTCGCTTATTAGCTGCCGAAGGTTTTGTAACCCTGATTACCAATAGTGGTATTGTAATAAACCAGGTTTCACCCCAGGATCTATTGGATGTCCTTAATATTAGACAGCAATTAGAAACTTATGCCGTTACTCTTGTTATCCAAAAAATTAGCGAGCAAGATGTAAAAAATTTAGAAACAATAATTCAGCAGATGGAAGAAGCTGTACTTTCTGGAGATGCCCTCGATTTTAGTAATTTAAATTCCAAATTTCATAAGTGTATCATTAGAATTTCAGAAAATAAGAAGTTAATAGAAATATGTGATAATTTATACGAACAATCTGAACATTGGATAAAAGCTTTGGGAGTATCAGAACGTCTAAGAAATAGTCTTGGAGAGCATAAAGAGATATATCACGCACTTCGAGAAAAGGATGTAGAGAGTTCAAGACAGGCTATGCATACTCACTTAGATAATGTTATTATTAATGTTTGCCAGAATGGATGGAAAGGAGATACCGTAAAAAATGAGGAAGATTGATGCCAGAGAAATTAGCGATAAGGTAAAAAGCTTATTCTTAAAAGCTAATTTTCAGATAGGTCAAGATGTCCTGAAGGCCTTAGAAAAAGCACTTACAGAGGAAAAGTCCAAAGTTGGTCAGGATGTCTTAAAGATGATTATCGAGAATCATCGTTTGGCCTCCACTGAAGAATTGGCTATCTGTCAGGATACCGGATTAGCAGTTTTATTTGTAGAGGTAGGACAAGAAGTCTGTATCATAAATGATCATTATGGGGAGGCTATTAACAAAGGTGTAGAGGAAGCCTACCAGGAAGGCTATTTAAGAAAATCGGTAGTAGACGACCCGGTCTTTGAGAGAAAAAATACCAAAACCAATACCCCGGCCTTTATTTATACCGACATTGTGCCTGGAGATAAGATTAAAATAACCGTGATGCCCAAAGGTTTTGGTAGTGAAAATATGAGTGCACTGGCGATGTTGACTGCTGCTCATGGTGCCAAAGGTATTCTAGACTTTATTGTGGATACGGTAAGAAAGGCCGGACCCAATCCCTGTCCGCCCACGGTTATTGGAGTAGGTATTGGTGGAACTGCTGATAAGGCCATGGTCATTGCTAAAAAGGCCATTGCCCGTCCCCTTGGTGAGCATAATAGCAACCCCCAATATGCCCAACTAGAGAAAGAGGCCTTAGAGAGGATTAATCAGTTAGGAATTGGACCAGCTGGCTTAGGTGGTAATATCACAGCCCTGGCGGTACATATAGATTATCTACCTACCCACATAGCTGGTATGCCAGTGGCGGTCAATGTCTGCTGTCATGCTACCCGTCATGCCTCTGGAGAGATATGATTTTTATAGAATATTATTGATGGAAGGAGATTATATTCGTGGCTGAAGAAATTAGAATTACCACCCCACTTACTGAATCTGTGGTATTAAGCCTTAAAGCAGGTGATTCGGTAAAGATTTCGGGGAACCTTTACACCGGTAGAGATGCTGCTCAT
Source organism: Candidatus Oleihabitans oleiphilus (assembly GCA_018054125.1). Classification (GTDB taxonomy): domain Bacteria; phylum Atribacterota; class Phoenicimicrobiia; order Phoenicimicrobiales; family Stramentimicrobiaceae; genus Oleihabitans; species Oleihabitans oleiphilus. The sequence goes on from JAGPKD010000016.1 coordinate 1,532, forward strand.
AAGAGATTATCTGAATTGATCAAGGAAGGTAAAGATTTACCTATTCCTATAGCAGGACAAATTATCTATTATGTTGGCCCAGCCCCGGCCAAACCAGGTTATGCCTGTGGCCCTGCTGGTCCCACTACCAGTTATCGTATGGATCCCTATACCCCTCTCTTATTAGAAAAAGGACTGAAAGGTATGATCGGCAAGGGTTTGCGTTCCAAAGAGGTAATTGAGAGTATGAAGAAGAATAAAGCAGTTTATTTTGCCGCAGTGGGAGGTGCAGCAGTCTTAATTGCCAAAAGTATCAAAAAATCAGAAGTAATTGCCTACCCGGATTTGGGAGCAGAAGCTATTTACCGTTATTATGTAGAGGATTTTCCGGCTATTGTCTGTATTGATGCTTATGGTAATAATCTCTACGAAAGTGAACCCCCTAAGTATAGAAAATAATTATAAATATTATTAATTATTAACAGACATAAAGGAGAAAGAAAGAGAATGGATCTAAATCAAGAAGCACTCAAACTACATAGTGAAAATAGAGGTAAATTAGAAGTAGTAAGTAAGACCAAGATCAAGGACATGCATGACCTGGCGGTGGTCTATACCCCCGGTGTTGCTGAGCCCTGCCGGGTGATCAATAAGGATATTTCCCAGGTTTATACCTATACCACCAAGGGTAATATGGTAGCAGTGGTCTCCGATGGAACAGCTGTTCTGGGTCTGGGAGACATCGGTCCAGAGGCAGCCATCCCGGTTATGGAAGGAAAGGCGGTCTTATTTAAGTTTTTTGCTGGGGTAGATGCCTTTCCCATTTGTCTTGCTACCAAGGACCCCGAGAAGATTATCGAAGCAGTAACCTTAATGGCACCCGTCTTTGGGGGGATTAACTTAGAAGATATCAGTGCCCCCCGTTGTTTTGAAATCGAAAGGAGATTAAAAGAAAGACTTGATATCCCCGTCTTTCATGATGATCAACATGGCACTGCCGTGGTGGTCTTATCTGGTCTTATCAATGCCTTAAAGTTAGCTCACCAAAAGATGGAAGAGGTCAAGATAGTAGTCAATGGTGCTGGCTCAGCTGCCATTGCTGTCTCCAAATTTTTACTTTCTGCCGGTGCTAAAAATATTATCTTATGTGATTCTAAGGGTATTGTCTATGAAGGTCGTCCAGAAAACATGAATTCGGCCAAAGAAGAGATGGCTAAGCTCACCAACAAAGATAAAGTGAAAGGTACCCTTGCTGATGCCTTAGTGGGTGCTGATGTCTTTTTAGGGTTATCAGGACCAAATGTGGTTACCAGCCAGATGGTAAAGACTATGGCTTCTGACCCCATCATCTTTGCCATGGCCAATCCTACTCCTGAGATTCTACCTGAGGAGGCCAAGGCTGGTGGTGCTCGCATCATTGCTACCGGGCGTTCTGACTACCCCAATCAGGTCAATAACTGTCTTGGTTTTCCGGCTATCTTTAAAGGTGCTCTTTCGGTGAGAGCCAGAGATATCAATGAGGAGATGAAATTAGCCGCGGCCCAGGCCATTGCCTCGGTTATTCCGGAGAGTGAATTAAGTGAAACCAACTTTATTCCCAATGTCTTTCACCCTGAGGTGATGAAGAAAGAGGCTGAAGCAGTGGCTCAGGCTGCCCGGGAAAGTGGAGTGGCTAGGATATAAAGAGAAATTAATTAAAACTTTAGAACTACCATAAAAAAAGTAATAATTAAAAAAATAAAAATAAGAGAAAAGGAGAAGATAAGATGTTATTTCAAGAAACAAGAGATTTTTTAGAAAAATTAGGACTACCCAAAGGAGATTTATTTGATTTACCGACCTCTGGTAAGACCTTCCCTGATGGAGCACACTTCCGTATTGAAGTGCCCACCATTAATTCTGCCGAGGCTATGAAGTCACTCCTGGAGAATGCCAAACGTCAGGGAGTAAACATTAATCGGGTAGATGAAACCTATGGTATCTTCAGACATACCTTAGCGGAGATCAAAGAATATGCCAAAATAGCCCAAGATTTTGGTTGTGGTCTCAATATGTCCGTAGGTCCCAGGGCTACCTATGATACTGGAGCAACCGTCCTCTCTCCCCAGGGAGTTCGGGTAGGCTATCGCCTAAGAGGAATGGAACAGGTCTTACGAGCAGTGGAAGATATCAAAAGGGCAGTGGATTGTGGAATTCGGGGTATCCTCATCTATGATGAAGGACTGCTCTGGCTGGTTAATGAGATGCGCAAGGCTGGTAAATTACCCAAGAATATCCGCTTTAAGACCTCTGCCCACTGTGGACATTGTAATCCAGTTGCCTTCCATGTCTTAGAGCAGCTGGGAGCAGATACCATCAATCCTGTTCGAGACTTATCTTTACCTATGTTAGCAGCCTTAAGAAGAGGAACGACCTTACCATTGGATTTACATACTGACAATCCTCCGGCCTCTGGAGGTTTTATCCGTTCTTATGAGGCACCAGAGATAGTGCGAGTTGCCTCTCCCTGCCATCTAAAATGTGGAAACTCAGTGGTAGCCGCTCATGGTCAGATTACCAACGCTCAGGATGGGAAACGAATGGCTGACCAGGCCGTTATTATCAAAGAGATGATGGATAAGTACTTCCCGGAGGCTATCCAGAGTGAACCCAATCAGGCTGATATGGAGATTCCGGAGATATAATTAAAGATAATATATATATTAGGTAATGTAATCGAAACTTTAAAGAAGGGGAAGTGAGAAGATAATATGGCTAAACCAAAAATTACCGTAAATGAAAATGAAGTACAACCCATCAGGAAAGATCCACCCCGGACTTCCAAAATATTGCTGAGCGAGCATACTGTTGGTGCCCGTAGTATGTCTATGGGGGTGAACTACACTGATGTAGGGAGTATGATTCCAGACGGGGTTCATGAAAATCAAGATGAAGCGATGTTTTTGATTCAAGGAAGAGCAAAATTGGTGATAGAAGATAAAGATGAGTATATTTTAGAACCAAATACAGCCTTTTTTGTAAAAGCAGGAACCAAGCATCGTATTGAGAATATTGGTGATATACCGACTAAAATTGTCTGGGTATATTCCCCACCGTTGCCGGCACATTTAAAGGAGAAATAATAAATTGTTAAAATACAGGGCTAATATAATTGAAAATATTATATTAGCCCTGTAATAACTTCAAATATATTTTCACTAATTATAACAATTATGATCTGGCTCTATATGGAAAGGAAAAAATAATGAAAGCAGCAGTTTTATATGCACCTGGTAATATTTGCATAGAAGAGGTGCCTTACCTAAAAATAAAAGATGATGAAGTATTGGTACAGGTTTATAGTTGCGGAATCTGCGGAACTGATTTTCATGTCTATAAAGGTGAGAGAGAAGTAAAATTACCCCTTATTCAAGGACATGAAATTGCTGGTAAGGTAGTGGAGGTTGGTAAAAAAGTTGATAAAGAGTTGTTGAATAAAAGGGTTACTATTGAACCCAATTTCACCTGTGGAAAATGTTTTTTCTGTAAAACAGGAAGATATATTTTATGTGAAAATAGAAGGACTTTAGGTCTAAGTTTATCCGGTGGATTTGCGGAATATTTGGCAATTCCAGCGGAATATGTCTGGGAAATTAGTGAGCATATATCTTATGATGAGGGAGCAATTGTGGAGCCTTTAACTGTTGGTTTTCATGCTGTAGACCGGGCAAACATTAGAGTAGGTCAAAAAGTAGTGGTTTTTGGTTTGGGTATTATTGGTCTTTCGATAGTTCAATTTGCCAAACTTGCTGGAGCACAGATTTGTTCAGTTGATTTAGTGGAAGATAGACTGGAACTTGCCTCTCAATTGGGAGCTGAAAAAACGATCAATGCTGCCCAAGAAGGTTCAAATTTAGATTCTGCAATTAATGAGTGGAGCAACGGAAGTATTGATAGGATATTTGAAGCTATTGGCTTACCATTTGTTCAGGAACAAGCACTTCGCCTGGTCAGACCGGGCGGTAAATTGATTCTGGTAGGTCAGTCAGAAAATCCTATGAAACTATCCTCTCTTTTTGTAACTCGGCGGGAGATTGAAATTATAGGCACCCTGGCCTGTAATTATGATTTTCCGACCGTCATTGACCTACTTAATAAGGGATATCTAACAGGGAAACCTCTTATAACTCATCGTTTTAACTTAAATCAGGTTAAAGAGGCTTATGAAGCAATTGAAAGAAAAGAAGCAATTAAGGTCGTATTACATTGCCAGAAACAGGATTAGTCAATAAATAATGGAATGATTAATAAATTAAGATAGTAATGACTATCGTAGAAAGGAAGTGTATCTAATTATGGGAAAATGGAATTTTCCTCAAGAAGGCTGTATGGATAAAGATAATGGAATGTATTTCCAAACCATGAATACCAAATCAGTAAAGGAAAGGTTAGCCAAGGATGATCTTATAATTATTCCTGTGGGTAGCACGGAATGTCATGCTGCTCATTCCCCCTTTGGAGAAGATACCTATTTGGTTACCAGGATGGCAGAGCAGGTAGCGGCTAAGACAGGTTGTACCATCGCCCAACCGATCTGGTATGGTTCTCATCCCTATCAGCATGTTGGTATGCCTGGAACAGTTATTATTCCCGAGTATGTTTTTATTGATTATCTGATAGCAGTTATTGCTGGCTTATGGAATGCCGGTTTTCGCAAACAAATTCTATTAAACGGACATGCCCAGGAATATGTGATTCCCAATGCCATTCATATGTTTGAAAAGAAATATAAAGTTCCAGCTGTTATTGCTAACGTAAACTGGCCTTTCGCCGCTGCTCAATATTTAAAAGATAAAGAGCATGGTGGTCCCTTTGAAACACCATTTCAGCATGCCTGTGAAGTAGAAACCTCTATGGCTATGGCACTATTCCCGGAGTTCAATCATTTAGAAGACGCTGTGGATACCAAACCACTCGGTTTAATCAAAGGTGATCATGTGGATAAAGGTGGAGATATTTACCAAAAACCCTTACCCGGACAATGTCAGGTAGGGTTTAGTGCGATGGAGATAAGAGGTACTCCCGAAGGAGTGGTAGGTTCGGCCACCTTGGCAGATCCCGAGAAGGCTCAAAAAGCGATTGAAACAATACTGGATTACCTGGTTAAGTTGCATGATGATATCCTGGAAGCCTTCCCTCCTGGGAAGTTACCAGAGGCCCATCTGATGTCAGAAAGACCTCAAGAAGAGATTGAAAAGGTATTAAAAGGCCCGCTAAATGGAGGGATTAGTATTTACGCCTTTGACTAGTTATCCTCATAATATAATTATCGTAAAATAGAGAAGGGACAAATAATGGCAGATAATGAGAAAAAAACCATTAAAATAGCAAGTTCAAAACTATACAATTTTTGTGTGGAAAGTTTCAGGAAAATTGGTGTCTCTGAAGATGATGCCCAAATTTTAAGTGATACCTTAGTGCAAGCAAATCTGAGAGGAGTGGATTCTCATGGTATTGCGAGATTACCTCGATATATTGAAAGGACCCAGAGAGGTTTAATTGATTACCAAAAAGAAATAAATATTGAATCAAAAAATTTATGTATAAGCACGATTAATGCTAAAAACAATTTTGGTCAAATTGTGGCTTATCATGGCATGAAAGAAGCCATCCGGAAAGCAAACCAAAAAGAAACAGGGGTTGGGCTGGTGGGAATTAGCCATACCAATCATATCGGTATGGCTGCTTATTATGCTATGATGGCCCTGAAAGAGGGAATGATTGGTATCGCGATGTCCAACTCTCCTTCCGCCGTGGCTCCCTGGGGTGGAGCACAAGCGATACTGGGAACTAATCCTATGGCTATTGCTATTCCGGCGGGTAAGGAATATCCGATTGTATTAGATATGGCCACCAGTCTGGTGGCTAGAGGGAAAATACGGTTAGCCTTAGATAATCAGCAGGAAATTCCTTTAGGTTGGGCTTTAGATGAAGAGGGTAATCCCACTACCGATCCCCAAAAGGCTATAAAAGGGGTTCTATTACCTTTTGGAGGTCCCAAGGGTTATGCCCTATCCTTAATTATCCATATCTTTTCTACTATATTGAGCAACTCAGCCAGAGAGACGGATATTAAATCGCTGGATGATTTTTCAGGAAAGTCGGAGATTGGCAATTTTTTGTGCGCTATTAAGATTAATTCTTTTATTCCTCAAGATATATTCAACAATGAGTTGGATGAATTAATTAAAAGAATAAAATCATCGAAACTGGCTAAAGGAACTAACAGAATATATTTACCTGGAGAAATTGAATTTGAAGAACAAAAAAAGAGAGAAAAAGAAGGTATTCCCTTATCTAGTGCTTTATATGATAATTTAGAAACCCTGGCTGTTGAATTAGGAGTAAATTTTAATATCTAAATTCGGTCAAAAATTAGAGGAGGAGGAAATACTTGCAAAAAATAAGAATAGCGGTTATTGGTTTATTCCATGGTATGAATCATGTCAGAAGTATCATTAATTGTAATGAAGCAGAACTGGTAGCCATCTGTGATCTGAAAGAACAATATAAGGAAGAAGCCCAAAAATTAGGGGTAAATTTTTATTTGGATTATCAAGAAATGTTGGACAAAGAAAAGCTTGATGGAGTGGTACTGGCCATACCAAATAATCTTCATGCCCCTTTCACTGAAGAGTGTGGCAAAAGAGGTTTGCATGTATTAGTAGAAAAACCCATTGCCAGCACCATTGAAGATGCAGACCGAATCATTGAAGCAGAAAAAAAGTATGGTATAAAATTATTAGTAGGTCATCACCGTCGTTTTTCCAGGTATATTCAAAGACTAAGAGAGGCAGTTCAGTCAAAAGAAATAGGAGATTTTGTGTGTGCCAGTATCTTTTGGAATGCTCTTAAAAATAAAGAGTATTTTCAAGAGGTATGGAGAACAAAGGAAGGTGGCGGTCCTTTGAATATTAATACCATTCATGATATTGATGACTTACGGTTTATTGTGGGTGAGATAGACCAGGTTTATGCCGAAGTCAGTAACCGTGTCAGGCAGTTTGAAGTTGAAGATACGGCCAGTATTGTAGTAAAATTTAGAAAGGGAGGCATGGCTAACATTTTACTATCAGATTGTACCCCTTCCCCGTTTTTCTACGAGGCAGCATGCCAGGAAGATAAGGGATTTTCTCCCACTCTAAAGGATTGTTACTATATTTTTGGTACCCAAGCCTCTATAGTGATGCCCAGTATGGAAAAATATTATTATCTTGCAGAGGAAAGAGAAGGATGGAGATGGCCTATCACTGGTGCCAGAATTGAGGTTCCCCGAGTAAATCCGATGTTAGAAGAGATGTACCATTTTTGTAATATAATCAAAGGAAAAGCGAAATCAGTTATTACCGGGGAGGATGCCAAGAAAAGTCTAAAAGTAATTTTGGCTATTAAAGAATCTGCCCGGTTAGTTAAAGCCATTAAAATTGACTAAATAATGAAGAAAAGACAGGATAAAGAATTATTGACTAGTTGATGCTAAAAAGTAAGATTTGTGGAGGTAAAGAATTGAAAGTATATCCAGGAGAAAAAACCATCTCTATAATATTTTTTGTTTTTTCTTTGTTAGCAATGTATTTTTCATATAATATTTCTGGATTTGAAAGTTTATCTTCACCTGGTTCTTTTCCTATGTTTGTTTCTGTTATATTATTTATATCATCAATCTTGGTGTTAAATGAAGTTCGTATTAAACAGGCCAAACAGACAGAAGGGAAGGAATCGCCTGAGGTCTCAGATAGAAAAGATATTATGATTAAAAGTAGTACAGTAGGTTATTTATTCCCACATTCATTTGTGATTTTCTTTTTTACGACTCTGATTTATGTATTTTTGATTATCCATCTATCATTTATTTACTCATCAATTTTATTTTTATTTTTTACCGGGATCTATTTTAAAAGTGAAAAATTTACCTTAGATGCTAAAGAAGCAATAAAAATAGGAATTATTTCTATTTTGGTGGTATTAGTTATCTATTTCATTTTTCATAATATCTTTAAAGTTCTTTTACCCTAATTGAATAATTCTAAAATATTTAATTGGGTAAATTTAGGAAGAATACAGTAGATGTATTTTTAAGCTATCATAATCTGGGAAAAAATAAAAATGAAGGAGGTGAGAGTAATGAGTTAAGGAAGATGTTGTTTTATTAGTGATTAAAGTAGTTACTTAAGTAAGTTGATTAAATATTTAAGAAGGAGGAAGATTAAGAAAAATGAATACTAAATCAATTGTAAGAATATTAGCTATGAGTTTTTTAATAGTGTTTTTGGTTGGACAAGTTATTTTTGCTGCGGGGTCTTACCCGGAAAAGCCCATAACCATGATTGTTCCCTGGTCTGTAGGGGGTATGACTGATCTTTCTGCCAGAACTATGCAACCCATACTTCAAGAGATCTTAAAAGTGCCGGTAGTAGTCAATAATATGCCTGGTGGTTCGGGTGCAGTAGGGACAGAATTTGTGGCTAATGCTAAAGCGGATGGCTATACCATTCTTTTTTCTGCTGAGACACCGGCTACCTTTGATGTGTTGGAACTATCAAGTTACACCTTTGAGGACTTTAATCCGCTTATCGTACTTACCATGGGTATACCTTCTTTTTGTGTTCATAAAGACGCCCAGTGGAAAACCATAGAAGAGATTCTGGAAGATGCACGGAAAAGACCGGGAGAGATTCTTTTAGCCCATTCCGGACTGGGAGCCAGTAGTCATATCAATGCCATGATGCTTAAAGCAGCGGGTATCGATTTGAAGGCAGTTGCTTACTCAGGGGGAGGGCCAGCGGTTACTGCAGTACTCCAGAGAGAAGTAGACGTAACCTGTCAATTACTTCCCGAAGTAAGTGCGTATATTGACTCAGGCGATTTAAGACTTTTATCTACCTTTACCAATGAGAGGACTGAATTTTATCCTGATGTCCCTGCCCTGGGTGAGGTATTACCAGAAATAAGACGTTTTCTGCCCTGGGGTACTTTCTATGTGCCCTGTACCCTTAAGGGAACACCAGAAGAGGTGAATGAGGTACTTTTGAATGCATTTAATGAAGCGATTGAAGATCCACGCTGGATTGAACAAACCAAGAAGATGAGTGCATTAACTCCTAATTATACCGGAGAAGAAGCACTCAAATTTATTCAGAACTGGCGATCTATTACTAGCTGGTTATTATATGAAGGCGGCATAGCTAAGAAATCCCCGGCAGATCTTGGTATTCCTAAACCGTAGTCCATGAAAAAATAAATGGATTCAGCCCTCCTGAGATGCAAGTATTTTATGGTCCCATCTCGGGAGGGTAGAATCAAGAGAATATCGGGGGAGGAAAACAAAATATATGAAGATGGGAAAAAGATTTTTCTCTAATTTAATAGAGATGATCAAGAAAGAAGAGATCATCATTGGTGTTATAATATTTTTCTTCAGCATTTTTGTTTATGCAGAATCAGTTAAACTCCCAGATTTTGGAAAATCATACGAGAGTCCAGGATTATTACCGGCTTTCATTGCAGTGGTTATGCTTATTCTTAGCCTCATTATGATTGTGGGGGAGGTAAAAAAAGAGTTAAAGCTGAAGAGAGAAAATAAAAGACCGCAGGAAAATATGGAAAAAGAATCCCTCTGGAATGTGAGGATACTTATAGCCATTATCATTATCTTGTTTTATATTGGTATCTTACCTTATGCGGGCTTTTTAGTGGCCTCTAGCATATTTTTATTTGTTTTGATGTTATTTTTAAAAGCGGGCAATATTTTTCTGATAGGATTAATTTCAGTATTTGTTCCTGTAGCTATTCAATATTTATTTGCCAATATTTTAAAACAGCTCATTCCATAGAGGGGAGGATTAACAGATAAAAAATGTCCAATCTATTTATAGAAGTGATGGGTCAGGTATTTACATTTAAAATCATTCTTCTGGTTGCCCTGGGTACGGTGAGCGGAATATTGGTAGGCGCTATTCCAGGGTTAACGGTAACCATGGCTACTGCAATTCTGGTCTCTTTTACCTATGGTTGGCCTCTATTAGAGGCATTAGCTTTGATTATGGGTGTATTTGTAGGAGGAGTATATGGGGGATCTCAATCAGCAATCTTGATTAACATACCGGGAGCTCCGGCGGCGATAGCTACTTCCTTCGATGGTTATCCCTTAGCGCTAAAAGGGGAGGCCGGAAGAGCCATAGGACTTGCCACTTCTCAATCGTTTTTAGGGGGAATGATCGGTACCCTTGTTTTAGCTCTGGTAGCTCCTCCTATTTCCCGTTTTGCCTTAAAGTTTGGCTCTTTAGAATATTTTTTATTGGGTATATTTGGTTTGACCACTATTAGCCGGCTTGCCAGTAAATCATTAATCAAAGGTTTAATCAGTGCCTGCCTGGGGATATTTGTTTCTATAATAGGAATCGATCCCATCTATGGAGCTTGTGGGCGTTTTACTTTTGGAAGTACTAAATTATTGGGAGGGATTCATTTTGTGGCTGCTTTAATTGGCCTTTTTGGTTTATCCGAAGTATTATTCCAGATCAAGCTGGCTGACTTTAAGGCTATTATTCCTAAAGCAGTTGGGGTAATACCCAAATGGAGTGATATGAAGAAATTTTTTTCTCTTACCATCAGTTCCTCAGCTATAGGAGTATTTATTGGTGCACTCCCGGGAGTAGGTGGTGATATTGCGGCTTTAGTGGCTTACGATAATGCCAAGAGAACGGTAAGAAAGCCGTCTCGCCCTTTTGGAGAGGGGGCATACGAAGGAGTAGTAGCTCCCGAGACGGCAAATAATGCTTGTATTGGAGGGGCTTTAATTCCTGCTCTTACTTTAGGAATACCAGGAGATGCGGTAACAGCTTTGATTTTAGCTTCTTTTTTTCTTCATGGATTAAGACCCGGTCCTCTGGTTATGGTACATAATGCAGATTGTTTTTGGGCTATAGTTATTATGAGTGTTATTGCTAATTTTTTCATGCTTTTCTTTGGACTATCTTTAAGCAAATTATTTGCCTATGTGGTTACCATACCGAAGAACATCCTGATGCCTATTATTGTGGTTTTATGTGTTATTGGTACTTATGCCTTAGAAGGAAATATGTTCCATGTTTGGGCGATGGTAGCTTTAGGGATTCTCGGCTGGGTTATGCGGAGATATGATTTTTCCGTAGGAGCCATGGTATTAGGGATTATCTTAGGACCAATCATCGATCAAAATTTACGGAGGGCTTTAACGTTATCAGAGGGAAACATGATAGGCTTTATTTTGAAACGTCCTATAAGTTTAGTTCTATCGATATTGATTATAGTGTTAATCATAAGTGAGATTCCTCTGGTTAAGTCATTATGGTCGAAATTACAGCGGAGAGATTAAAAAATATCTATGTTTCCCCCTTTTTAGCTTAAAGGAGGAAAATATTTCACCGGGTAAATATTATAAAGTATTATAGGGGAAGAAATAGAAGAATAATAGTAAAAAGTAATTTGATGATTTAAAAATCTTCTTGGGGATTATAATTATGAATTAATAAATAATAAGGAGGGAAGAACATTGGATGAATCAAAAGAAAAGATTTTAGAGAGGATGAAAGAGCGGAAGAGTATCAGGGATTATACTGAGGAAAAAGTTTCTGAAGAAGACTTAAGACTTATCTTAGAATGTGCTAGATTTGCTCCATCTGGAGAAAATGCTCAACCGTGGAGATTTATTGTGGTTAGAGACCAAGAGAGTAAAGATTTTTTAGCTCAAGTTTCCAAAAATGGGAGTGGCAGACGATTTACGGGAGAATTTTTAGATCAAAAGATGGAAGAGAGATTCGCTGGATTAGAGGATGAAGAGAAAAGGAAAAAAATATTCAAAAAACTTACTTCCGGTAGTGTCTCGGCTTTTGTTAACCAGGCTGATTTGATTTTAATTGTTTGTGGTAGAAAAGATGTTTGGGATACTCCTTATGATTGTTCAGCAGCAATCGAAAATATTTTGCTGGCCGTAAGTGAATTGAAATTAGGTTGTTGCTGGGTAATTGCTCCCTGCATAGATGTTCGTGATGAAGTAAAGATTAAGGAATATTTTAATATTCCAGATGAACTAAAAGTAATAAGTATCTTTCCAATTGGATACCCAGCAAGAATTCCTCATGTTCGTCCCAGACTTCCATTAGAAGAGTTAGTATATAGAGAGAAATATGGAGATTTTTATTATCAACAAGAGGAGGTTAAATAATACTCATGAAAGATAAAGATAATAACCATTTTATGGATACCTTATTTTTTGAATCAGTGAAAGAATTTTGGAATGAACGGGGGAGGGGAGCTCGCTATAGATTAACTACAGTGGGAGTAGCCTTTTTTAAGGAAAAAATCAATTTGAATAAGTCACAAAAAGAGAATCTGGAAGAATTTAAAAAATATCTGCTCGATAATAATTATTGTAAATCTATGAAGTTAAGTGAAGATAATTTTTCTATTACCGCAGAGGTTGAAGATTGTTGTTTAAAGAATATTAGAGAAAAATATGAAAATGATAACATGGAAATCTTATGTTGTCCCCTTGCCAATATGATTATGTATCTCATGGAATTAGAAACAAAGATGCCTCCTGAGTTAATACCAATTAAAGTTGAGGATGATACCTGTAAATTAACTATAGCGAAAATAGGGACTCCAGAAGTTACTGAGAAGGAGGGATGAAAAAGTTGAGGAGTAAGGTAATCGAATTGGCTGAAGCTGTAAGGGAAATACCTGATGATGGTGCTGATATAGCCTTAGGTGGGTTTGCCATTACCAGAGACCCTATAGCTTTTGTCAATGAAATGATCAGAAAAAATAAGAAAAACTTGAAAGTATATAACCTCTGTGTATTTGGCTTTAGCGAAGCAGAAAAAAAGAGGCAATTGGACTCTATTCATCCAGGAGTTAGCATAGAACAGGTTAAAGAAAATACAGAAGCATCTTTTTTAGTACCTGCTAAAGTTAAAATTACTGCAGAAACAAGTAAAGAAGAGATCGAACTCTTAGAAAAGCAAATTGATCCAGACCATCAATATATCTAAATTATTAAATTGGTAATATTTTTGCACATTAAAGGGAAAGTAGAAAAGAGTTAAATATTAAATCAAAAATTGGCCAAAGTATAAAGAGAAAGAGGTGAAGTATGATGAAGAGAATAAGCCTTTTTGTGGTACTGATTATAGTTGCCCTATTATCATTTAGCTTATCTGGTTTTTGTGCTGGTGCCTATCCAGAACGGGATATCAACTGTGTAGTCGGTTTTTCACCAGGTGGGCCTACTGATGTAATAGCCAGAGGTTCTGTTCCTATCTTACAGGAGATATTAGGGGTAGGCATTGCCATCACTAATATGCCAGGAGCAGCGGGAGCAACAGCAGCCAAGTTTGTCCTGGATCAACCTGCTGATGGTTACACCTTCTATTACGGTTCAGAGATCATGTCTACCTGGCAGGTCATGGGGACTCTAGATGCCTCTCCTGTTCGAGATTTTGTATGCGTTAAATTAGTAGCAGAAGCGACACCAGTACTGGCCGTTCCACCTCAGTCAAAATTTAATTCAGCAGAAGAATTTGTCAAGTACGCGCAGGATCATCCTGGTGAATTACGAATTGGTACTGCTGGACCAGCAACAGTTCCCCATGTTTCCGGATTGATGTTGCAACAAAAACTGGGCTGTGAATTTACCTTTGTCCCCTATCAGGGTGGTGGCCCAGCTGTTACTGCAGTTATGGGTGCCCAGGTAGATGCTACCATCGAAATGGTACAATCCATGGTCTCTGCTTATCAGGGTAATCAATTGAAGATACTGGCTTCTTTTACCAATGTACCTATACCAGGATTAGAGGAGATACCTCCGATAGGACAAATATATCCTGAATTGCAGGAAGATGTGCCCTATGGACCTTATTTTGGTCCTTTTTTCAAAAAAGGGACACCGGAGGAAGCTATTACTGTTCTTAAAGAAGCTATGGATAAAGTAATTGTTGACCAGCGGTGGATTGACTATACCGATAAAATGTATTTAACCAGAATCAATTACAGTGGCGAGGAAGCCATTGAGTACCTGGAAAATTGGACCGCCAAGGCAGCCTGGCTTCTTTACAATGCAGGAGTTGCTCCTAATTCTCCAACTAAGTTTGGAATTAGGGATTTAGAGCTGTTAAAAAAATTGGTTAAATAGTAGGCTTTTTTAAAATATTTTCCCTTTAATGTGCATTTTTTATATTCAAAAAAATGAAAAATAAAGTTGAGTAAAGACAACAAAAATAGGAAGGATAGCACAATTTTATGGTTTTAGTAGACAAAAATAAATGCATAGCCTGCGGAGTGTGCACTACAATATGTCCTGCCGGGGCAATAGCACTTTCAGATAGTGAACAGCAATATGCTACTATCAACTATGATTTATGTATGGAATGTTTCACCTGTGTGGAAACCTGCCCTCAAGAGGCAATTTATAAAGATGATAGCAAATAAAATTAAGAGGTGAGCTTTAAATTATGAATAATGACCGGGAAAATCACATATTATATAGAGTAATTTCCCTTTTGTTTGTGGGATTGGTAATCATCATTGTCGGCATTGATATAAGTGGGAAATACTTTCAACAAGGTATTGCTTTATTTTCAATAGATTCACCATTAATATTTCCCCTTTTAATTTTTTTAACTTTAGTGATAAGTTTAATTTTTGAGTTGCGGACAGAAATTAAGAAAATTTTGAGTATTTCTTCCCATTATAGAAAAGAACAAGGCATAGAGAAGGATAAAGATCTTTTCCAAACTAAAAATATAATTAATATATTTATTTTTATAGTTATCAGCCTGGTCTATATTTACATCTTACCTGAATTACATTTTATAGCTGCCACTAGTTTATATATGTTTTGCATTATGGTGGTTATTAACGATACGGATAAAATATTTTTTAAACTGGCTAAGGCATTTCTGGCAACAGGAATTACCATACCCATCATCTATTATGTATTTTATGATATTTTTGGAGTAATTTTACCTTAAAATTTACGCTTTGAGAGGAGTCTTATGTTTATTCTATTATTATATAATTTAGTTGGTGTTATTATTGGTTTAATTATGGGGGCTCTACCGGGGTTAACTGTTACTATGACTGCGGCCCTGTGTGTTTCTTTAACTTTTGGTTGGCCTATGGTCGAAGCGCTTTCTTTTATCATCGGTGCTTTTTGTGGTGGTGTTCTAGGAGGAGCTTTATCTGCTATTACCATAAATATTCCTGGAACAGCAGCGGCTGTTGCTACTACCTTTGATGGGTTTCCCCTTAAACAAAAAGGGGAGGCAGATATTGCTTTAAGCCTTGCTCTTTTTAGTGCTATAGTGGGTGGATTTTTTGGCGTTCTCTTTTTTGCCGTATTGGGTCCTATCATAGGGAAATATGCCCTTAAGTTTGGAGCCCAGGAATATTTTGTTTTAACTGTTTGGGGTTTAACTCTTGTTTCGGTGTTAAGTAAAGGAAATTTCACCAAAGGCCTGATCAGCGCTGTGATAGGTGTATTTTTCGGGATGATAGGAATGGACCCCATTACCGGATTAATGAGATTTACTATGGGTATCCCGCTCTTTAGTGGAGGGATCCATTATGTGGTAGCCATGATAGGATTATTCGGAATGAAAGAGGTCTTTGTGCAGTTAGATAGTAGATTAGGATTTAAGATAGATATCAAAGGCTATAAAATATCCAATTTATTGCCGAAATTTTCAATAATTAAAAAGCTGGACTTAAAGTGGTTAATATCTGCACCAATTGGAGCTATTATAGGGCTATTACCGGGGACCGGAGGTGATATCGGAGCACTCGTTTCTTATGGATTTCTCAAGAACACCATTAAAAAGCCGAGCAGACCTTTTGGAGAGGGTGCTTACGAGGGGGTTCTCGGTCCTGAGACGGCTAATAAAGCTGCGGTGGGCGGAGCTATAACTACTATGTTAACTTTGGGTATTCCGGGTGATTCGGTTACTGCTGTTATTTTAGGGGCTTTTTATCTACATGGTTTACTACCTGGTCCAACCTTTATGTTAACAGAGAGAAGGTATTTTTATCTCATTCTTATTTTTTTGATAGCGGGGACAATTTTTTCCTATTTTATGGGAATTATCGGAAGTAATGCCATGATCAAGATGTTAAACTTACCCAGATGGTATTTAATAGCCTTTATCCCTGTTCTTTGTGTGGTTGGTTCTTATGCCTTACAAAATAAATTAACTGATGTATTGTTTATGTTTGTTTTTGGTCTTTTAGGTTTTATTTTAGAAAAATCAGATTATCCGGTTAGTCCCATGATTTTAGGAATTATTTTGGGTCCTATGATAGAAATTAATTTTAGACAAGCCTTAATTATTACCGGGAGTTTTCCCCGTCTGGTTATTTCATTTTTTACCCGCCCACTCAGCTTGATTTTAATTATTTTAGTTGCCTTATCTTTCCTGTTACAGGGTAAGATGAAAGAATTAGAACATAGTACTTGATTTTATTTTTAAGAGTATTCTCTGTATAGGATATAGACAATAAATGAATGTTATTACCTTTTTGTTATTATTATGAAAAGAAACCTAATATTAATATATAAATAAATAGCTAAATAAACAAATAAAATTTGAGAAAACATTTTTGCAGAAAGGATTGTGAAAGGTATGTATGGTTATTGGGGAAAAGTACTTCGAATTAATTTAACAGACAGAAGCTATCAGGTAGAAGATGTTCCGGAAAATGTCTGGCAGAAATTTATTGGTGGTTCTTCCTTTGGAGCCAAAGTTATCTTAGAGGAAACTCCACCTAAGGTAGACCCTCTTTCGGAAGAGAATAAAATCATCTTTGCCGTAGGCATCTGGCAATCGGCCAAAAATCCAGGGAGTGGTAAATGGAGTGTTATAACCAAATCACCTTTAACAGGGACTTTCCTTGATTCTTCGGGAGGAGCTAACTTTGCTGCTGCTCTCAAGAGGGCAGGGTATGAAGCCCTCATTATTGAGGGGAAAAGTGCCTCACCGGTAAAGGTAATTATCAATAATGATAAGGTTGCCATTGAGGCTGCTGACTCTCTCTGGGGTAAGGACGCCCTGGAAGCTTTCCATGATTTTAAGTCCTCTTTAGATGATAATCGCTATAGTATTGTCTATATTGGTCCTGCTGGAGAGATGGGACATCCTATTGCCTGTATCGGTTGTGATGGACATAGTGTAGCCGGACGTGGTGGTGCCGGGGCAGTAATGGGTGCCAAAAAATTGAAGGCCATTGCCATACTGGGGAGCAAAGAGGTTCCCCTTTATGACCCAGAGAAGGTCAAAACTCGTGCTCTGGAATTAATGAGAGAATTTACCAAACGTTCAGCCGAAAAGAGAAAGACAGGAACAACTTCTGCTCCTACTTCCTTTGAAAAGATTGGTAATCTTCCCTTGAAATACTGGGTGGGAGAAACCTGGGGTAAGTCTGAACAGATAGCAGCCCCCTATTACAATGAACTATTACATACTAAGCCCACTTTTTGTGCTAACTGTCCCTACGGTTGTCACCGCCATATTAAATTAGAAGAACCCAAAGAGTACGCTGTAGAAGGAGCAGGCCCGGAATATGAAACATTGGGTATGATGGGCGGGGCCTTCTTATGCTCTGATCTACCTGCCATTGCCAAGGCTAATGATATATGTAACCGTATGGGGATTGATACCATTTCCACCGGTGCCTGGGTTAGCTTCCTGGCTGAGTGTTATGAAAAGAAGATCATAAATGAGGCAGATACCGGGGGTATAGCGATAAATTGGGGAGATGGTAAGGTACTGGTCCAGCTTACGGAGAAGATTGCTAAACTGGAAGGCATAGGTGCATATTTTAAGGAAGGTATTGTCGGTGCTGCCCAAAGGTTAGGTCCGGAGACCAAGGATTTAATTGTTCAGGTCAAAAATATGGATTATCCTGCCCATGACCCCAGATGCCATCTGGCCGCAGGTTTAAATTACGCCACTGGTACCAGAGGAGCTTGCCATGAAAGAGGA
>JAGPKD010000017.1 GCA_018054125.1 Candidatus Oleihabitans oleiphilus
CTATGGCCTTTAAATCTAAGGATTTTTCTAATTCACCAGCCCTTGCTATAAGCTTAAGGTCATACTCAGCCTTTTCAGCCGTGAAGGGAGGGGTAACAGCTAATAAGATGGTTTCGGTACCAGCTTTGTTTATCTTGATAGCAGAAATTTTTTCTTCTTCTCTCCATCTGGGACTAATGGAGGCTCGCCAACCCTGAGGTAGTTCTACTGAAAAGTCCATTACCTTATCTTCATCTGTATCATTCTTTACTTCTATTTCATATTTCATAGCATTTCCGGCAGCAGCTTCCATTGTCGGATATTTAGTGCTTAATAAAATTTCCTTCGTCTCTTCTTCCACTTCTCCTTCCACTTTTTCAGTAACAGCAACAATAATATCTAAAGAACGGGCAAGTTTACCATCAACGGTTTCCGCTTCAATGGTAAAAGTATATTCTTTCTGCTCTTCCATAATTTCTTGAGGAGCTTCAATATGCAGGTTCAGGGTTTTAATATTATCCGGTTCCTCGGCTAGCAAATTAACCTGCCTGACTTTAAAACCCTGCCAGCTCTCATTTCTTAAGAGCACTTCCCAGTCTTCAGCTCCAGTATCAGCAATAAGTTCAACTAGAATGTTTTCTGGTTGTTTGCCAAGATTAATAAATTTGATATCAAGGTCAATACTTTGTCCTTCCTCCAAAATTAAGTTAGAAAATTGGCTGTAGATAAGGAAATCTCTCTCTGGCTTTTCATTCTGTTCTAATTGCGCCCAACAAGAAAAAGAAAGTGTTAAAAATATTAGGAATAAAGTGCTAATTACAAACAAAAAACCCTTAATTTTTTGATTCATCGATCTTACCTCCTCTATCTGATTTAATCATTTCTATCATCATTTCAAAAAATAAGGCTTTTCCAAAAAAGCTTATTCAATTTTTCCATCCCATTTGGTAAAGTTAAATTGAGCAGGTCCATAATTTTAAATTATTTTTCTTCCTCACTATTAAAAATTTTACAAAAATTTTTCCTCTTGTCAAGAACATCTCCTCATATTCCTTCAAAAATAGTTTTGATTTTAGTATTTTTGATGATTTCAATCTCTCTATAATCTCAAAAACTACCTCGGACATGGAGATGATCTTGAAATGCTTTCTTATGGTCCTATTCTTGTTTTTCACTATCTTTTTAGTATTTTATCTCTTTTAATTATTAATTGAATTCTGATTATCCTTCAGTGACTCGATGAAATTTTCATCTAACAGATCCTGTACCAATTTTTTTAACATATCATCTCCGCTAAATAAAGAGAGAAACCCAAAATGAGAAATTAAACTATGTTCTTTTTTTGCATCTATTTTTTTGCCCTTGTTATATTCCTTCGTAATGCAACTTATTAATTCTGAAAAAGAATAAATATGAAACCGTTCTACACCAATTTCCTGGGCTATCTTTTCTGCTAAAGCCAGGGCAATATCTTGATAATTACAATTTTCCGGTAATTTTAATATTTCAATCAATTTAGGAATGATCTTCTCAAAAAGTAGCCTGCGATAGGGGACATTCTCTTTAAAACCAAGAGTTTGACCTATTTTTAGAACCATTTCCGGACTGAGATGGCTGAAATAATCAGCAAAATAGTCTTCTTGATACTCGAGATTGATATAATAATATTGGCCAGATAAATTTTTCATAACTCGATAGGCATCAAAATAACCTAACTTCAAATTTTTTCTGGCTTTTTGGGCGTTAAAGTCCAGGGTCCCTCCCAGCGATTCTTTAGCTTCAATATTAATCAGTTTGAGATTATCCAAATTTACCTTTCTTATTCTCCCCAATCCCCCAACCCGCACGGTAATTAGAGATTTATAACCACGATTAACCAGCATGCGGATAGGAAGATTATCATAAATTCCTCCATCAAGGTATATCTTATCTCCAATTTTTGCTGATCGAAAAAGAGGAAAATTAGCACTGGCAAAAAGATAATCAGCAATCTGACCATCAGGAATATCTTCTACAAATAGTTCCAGTGCCCGGCGATCAGTAAAAGATACCGTAACCATCCCTAAGGTAATATTTGAGGTCCGTAATTTTTCCTCATTAACATGTTTTTTAATTAGCTTCTTTAAAGGGGTAACGTCAATTCCTCCCTCGACAATAATCTCTCCCAACATCTTAAGATAGTAACGAATATCATCTGGTCTTATCTCTAAATGAGTTAATTTTTTTAATTTTTCTTCCTCAATATTCATTACCTGAGCTGGGTGTATATTATACCAGAGCTGGTAAGCGGTATCTATCTCATGCTGGGCAACCATAGCCCCATTTAAAGCCCCAACTGAGGTGCCCGTAACTGCAGTTATTTTAACTCCCATCTCCTCTAAAGCTTTACAGGCGCCAATTTCATATGAACCCTTGGCCCCTCCTCCTTCTAAAACTAATCCGAATTCTTCCTTCATATCCATAATAACACCTTGCATTATTTATATCTTTACTTAATAGTCTTTAATCTCATACTTTTCCCCATATCTGTTTAGAAAAACATCATTTAATTTTATTTCAGCAATCGTTTTTTCCGGTTTATCTTCAGCTGGATAGCCTACGGCTACCAGACACAAAATACGTAAATCATCAGGAATACCCAACAAATCCTTGATAAAGTCTTCTGAACTCAGATTAACTGAATGATTTCTTTTTCTAATCTGTATCCAGCAGCTACCCAAACCCAGATCTTGAGCAGTCAATATCATAAAAATAGCAGCAAGAGAGGCATCTTCTATCCAAACATCTGATTGTTTAGGATCTGCCATTACCACTATAGCCAGAGGTGCTTTTGCTAAAAATTTAGAACCATGTTCTTTACTATCAGATAATTTTAATAAGATTTCTTTATCCTCAACAACAATAAATTTCCAGGGATTATTATTTTTTGAAGAGGGGGACAGTAAGGCTGCTTTGATAATCTGGTCAGCCTTCTCACGCTCTACTCTCCGGTCTTGAAATAATCGGATACTTCTCCGTTTTTTAATTATGGATAACATCATAGACTCCTTTCTTCTTTAGTCTATATTCTTTTTTGTTTTTTAACTGTTAGCCAAACTAATTTCATACCCATGGTTTAAATTTTAGGTAAAGCTTAAAGCTTTTTACTTAATTAATTCTAACAAAAATAATAGTATTAAGCTATATGGGAAAAGGGGAGTATTAATTGATATTCATTAATTCTTAATTCTCGTATTCAAATCAAAAGAATATTTTGGTTTTTACCTTGCTTAGAGTGAACAACTGCATTAAAATATAGCAAATTGTTTAAATACAGTCACTAGCTGGAAGTTATTTCAGGGGCGGTCAAGGGGAACACCCCGTTCCTTCGGGACACCCCTCTTGAGAGGGGAATTTTTCTTCTTGATTATTATAATTACCCAGCAATTTCGATTCTATAAGATAAACTACCAAAGTAAAAGGTCATTACACGGGAAGCACTCAATTTTATTTGAGTACTTCCCGTGGCAATCTCATACTATTATTGCCCGCATCTTCTGTCTGAAAACTGTTAACTGATAACTGTAAATCATCTTTCTATTAATACTGTGGGCGTAAGTGGATGAGATTGCTTCGTCGCTTCGCTCCTCGCAATGACAAAATGGTATATCGTATTACGTATAAGATATATCGTTTAAATACAGTTGCTAGTCGGGAGTTATTTCAGGGGTTTCAGGGGATCTAAAGGGGAAGGATTCCCCTTGAATATCTTGTTTGCAAAACAAGATAGCATTTTCTTGAAAAGTATTTTTCTTTATTTTTTAACTAACATTTAAACTATATGCTAAATACTAAATACTCAATACTAATAAGAGAGGGGTTTCAGGGGATACCTCCCCTGAATATCGGAATTGCCTAGCAATTTCGATATTCTTAGAAATACAATGATAAGTTATTAAAGAAAAGATAAGATATGGTAAAGATTATTAAATATCAATATTAAATCTTGATATTAATTTCAGGGGATCTCAAGGGGAAGGATTCCCCTTGATTATCTCCTTTGTAAAACAAGCCTTTAGACATTTACTTCCCTAAAAACTGCACCAGTGCTGGCAGAGGTAACCAGATAGGCATACCTTCTCAAATAATAGTTAGCAGGTATATTCCTTTCTGGTAAAGACCATTTTGCTTCCCGCTGTTTTAACTCTTCTTCTGATAAATTTACAGACAGTATACGGTTGGAAATATCAATTTTAATAAGATCACTATCTTCAATCATAGCAATAGGCCCTTTCTCAGCTGCTTCAGGTGAGATATGTCCAATAGCTGCTCCCCTGGTAGCTCCTGAAAAACGGCCATCAGTAATTAAAGCAACCTCATTATCTAAACCCATACCACAAAGAGCAGAAGTTGGTGCTAACATTTCCCGCATGCCAGGACCACCCTTAGGACCTTCAAAACGAATTACTACCACATCACCTTTCTTTATTTTACCACCCATAATAGCCTGGTAAGCCTCTTCTTCAGAATTAAATACTCGTGCCGGTCCTGTAAAATCATACATGTTCTGCTTAACCGCAGATACCTTAACTACTGCTCCTTCTGGAGCCAAATTTCCATAGAGTACTGCTATACCGCTTTCTTTACTGTAAGGTTTAGTAAATTCCCTGATTACTTCCTTATTTTTTATTTCAGCATGGGCAATATTCTCTCCTATAGTCAAACCAGTTACGGTTATCTCGTCACTATGAATAAGTTTTGCATCAGCCAGTTCCTTTAATATTGCTGGAATACCTCCTGCAAAATATAAATCAGTTACATGAAAATTACTGGAAGGTGATACCTTGGTCAAAACCGGGATTAGGCGACTTAATCGGTCAAAGGTCTTTAATTCCAAATTAATACCTGCTTCATGGGCAATAGCCAAAAGATGTAATACGGTATTGGTAGAACCAGCCATCGCCAAATCAAGAATAATGGCATTTTCCAGGGCCTTGGCAGTCATGATATCTCGAGGTTTAATCTGCTTGAAGACCAGATTCATTATTACCTTCCCTGCTTTATTGGCTAATTGCTTTCTTTCTCCATAACCGGCTGGTATGGTACCATTTCCAGGTAGAGCCATGCCCAGGGCTTCCGAGAGGCAATTCATAGAATTAGCAGTAAATAATCCAGCACAACTACCTGCCGCAGGACAAGCACACTGTTCTAATGTCAGTAATTCCTGTTCAGACATCTTCTGTTGATTATATTTACCCACTGCCTCAAAAACAGTATTTAAATCCACCTCATCTCCGGCATATTGTCCAGGAAGCATAGGCCCACCACTTATATAGACCGAGGGAATATTCAAGCGGGCAGCGGCCATTAACATCCCCGGCACAATCTTGTCACAATTTGCTATCATCACCAGCCCATCAAAATGATGCGCCATAGTAACTGCTTCGATAGAATCAGCTATGAGCTCTCTACTGGCCAGAGGATATCTCATCCCCTCATGGTTCATAGCAATACCATCACAAATACCAATAGCAGGAAATTGCATAGGAACACCTCCCGCAGAAGCAATACCAATTTTCACTGCCTGAGCAATATCATTAAGTTGGATATGTCCAGGAATAATTTCATTGAAGGCATTAACCACCCCAATAATTGGTTTGTCCAGATCTTCTTTGGGATACCCCATGGCATAAAACAGGGAACGGTGAGGAGCACGGCCTGCACCTTTGGTTACCATATCACTCTTCTTTCCCATATTTTTATCCTTCCTATTCTTTTTATAATAGATTTTATTAATATTAATGTCACAAATACCAAATTAACTATAATTTATATATTTTTACCTTCTTTAGTACAGTTTTTTATCGATAATCATAACCAATGCTACAATTAATTTAACCACTATAGAGATAAGACTGCCCAAAAAGTTGCCAATCCCGACCTTATAGCCTGATAATGATCTTTGTTGGCTAATAGTTCCCCTATAAAAGCACCCACTAAAAGACCTAAAAAATGCCCAATGGTGAAAAAAATATAATGCCTATTAACATCCCCATAACTACCCCCTGTTAACCAAACGAGATCTTCTTTTTTCAAAGAACTACTGATACATTTTTCTTATTAATCCGGGGAATTTAGTTTTCATATTCTTTCATATTACTTTTGACAGTACCTGCCAATAAGTAATGAACAAACTTTCTTTGCTCCGAACAGGGGAAGAAGATAATCAAACACAGTAACAGAACCGTTAAAAGAGCAAAGGTAATAAGAGTACTAAAACCAACTCCTTGTTCTCTTTTGATTATATATTATATATAGTAATATTAGGGTAATATAGTTCAATACAATACCAGGTAATGCTGGATCACCACTCCAATAATTCCGACCATATTTAATATAATTCCAATAAATAAGAGAATTAATTGTTCTCTAATAACTTCTTTTCAGTATATATTTGTATCTAATAAAAAGTTAAATAAATTATCTTTAATAAATAATTATATAAATATAGATATCGTGCCTATACCTCTATTAGCTTTAGGTATTCTTATACAAAAATAGATTTTTCACCTATTTAGATACTTATGAAAATTTTTATATAATACTATTTTCTTGTAATTAATGCCAAATTTCTTTAGCATTTATTGCCAATCCTAATACTCCTGAAAAAAATAGTCAATCTAAATATTTTGATTAAACAAATATGGTAAGTAATAAATTCATTTAAATTAACATTAACTCTATCCTTTCACTGTAAATTGTTTTTATTTACTGCTAAATATATTTTATTATTTATATTCAAGAAAAAAGAATAGAAGATTCTTTATTGCCAAAATAGTATAACAATAAATCTTCTATTCTTTTATTTCATCTATTAATTAAATTATGAATTTTTTCAAATTATAATAAATAACTAATGGCTCATATGACCCTAGGTCTAAGGTATATTATATAATATTGTAATATAGAAGACCATAGACAAAGGAGGTCATATGACCATGAATATTAAAGATAATACTGATATGGTTAAGTCACCAGAGGGCTGCTTTAAACAGAATGTAATTGATGGGTATGGACTATCCAAAGTGGAAGCAGATGTCCTCTGGGACTATGTCCTAAAATTTGTAAAAGAACATTACCAGGACAGCAGGTTTGACAATCAAATAATATTTTATGCCGTATCGGCTGATGAGCCTGCCGGAAAACCGGTAAAGGACTGCAAGCTTATTCCCGTAAGGCTAACCCTTTACAGCTACTTGGATAAAAAGATCAAGCAAAGGTTCGGGATATCTCACTTAAGAGAGCATCTGGCCATCAGACTTTCGAAAGAGGCCTACTGCCAAGGTGCACTACTATCTCAAACCGATCTTGCGGATATACTTATTGTAGATAAGTCTACCATAAAAAGAATAGTAAGAAAACTAAAAAGAGCTGGAGCTTCTATTGCCACCCGGGGTGAGATAAAAGATATAGGACCAGGTGCCTCCCATAAGGCAAGAATAATAGAGCTTCTTTTAAAAAGATATCAACCCACCGAAGTAAGCATCAAGACCGGGCATAGCCTCTCTTCCATAACCAGGTACTTTGAAAATTTTAATAAGGTCTCCTATCTTTATGATAAGGGCTACAGTATTATTCAGATGAGGCATTTAACTAGTATATCTGAAAAAGTGCTTAAGGAATATGTCCAGATATATTCCAGATATAAAGGCCTGGAGGACTACCAAGATAGATTAGAAGAGATAAAAGGCTATATCTCTAATAAAAAGGGGGCTTTACTATGAGTAACACTAATAAGCAAATATATGGCCCCCTACAGCAAAAGACCTTAGAGAACAGCCTGATTCTTCATTTAATGGAAAATTACGGCTATCATACCAAGCCTAAGGTGGCCGAGGCACTGATCAAAGACCTAATGTCCATCTACGCTGCTTCCACCAAAGATAAGGATAGCTTAAAAAGCGGACAAATTCTCTGGCCGGCAGTAAGTAGTAAGGAAAAACATGGCAATGGAAAGACCTTAGCCCAAACAAGGACCATCAGTGTAGTTCTATCCATTCTTACCGATAGTGATCTGAAAGATTTAGCCAGTGGAATAAAACCACCTCTGGCTCTGGCCAAGAGAATTGCCAGAATCGCAGAGGAAGCATACTCTCAAGGGGCACTACTAACCCAAGCTGATATTGCGGCCCTATTTTGCCTAAGTCAGCCAAAGGTATCCCAGCTGGTAAGAGGCTACCAGAAAGATACGGGCAAAGTAATTCCGCTTCGGGGGTTGGTACACGATATAGGACGATCCATTACCCATAAGGTAAAGATTATAAAAATGCATACCAGTGGCTTTAGTACCAAAGATATTGCCAGGGCTATGTCTCATACTCCTACTTCTGTAGATCGGTATATCAGAGACTTTGAAAGGGTAAAATTGCTTTTTGCTAAAGGCATGAGCCCAAGTGAGATTGCCTATATTACGTCACTATCAGAATCCCTCGTTATGGAATATATTAAAATTGTCAAAGAGCTAGTGTTTAAAAAATAAAAAATATGATATATTTAATTATGACCTGGGGTCAAATGACCCCATTATATAATCTGTCTATTTGTAGAGTAGTATTATTAGCGATTTGCTTCTACAAAATCAATATATTTTTGTCCATCGGGCACTTCTTGAATCCACCATTCAACAACCGGTTTCATTTTTTCTCTAAACTTATCCATCTCTTCTGGAGATAAGGTACTTACCTGCATTCCTCTTTCCTTCAAAATCTTGACTGCATCCTGAATATACATCTTGGACATATAAAATACTTGATATTCCCACTCTCTGCCCGCTTTCTTTACAATCTCTTGCAATTCTGGTGAGAGGCGATCCCATTTATCCTTATTAATAATTAGCAAATCCCCCCAAGGCTGAAATTGAGGAACAAGAGTAAGATACTTTGCTACTTCATCGAGTTTTCTCCCCACTCCAGTTAATAAAGGTCTTACTGTTGCATCAATAGTGCCTGTTTGTAAAGCTAAATAAAGTTCTTCGGAACTCATCGTAGTAGTAGAACCACCAAGCTGCTCAATAGCTTTGGCTGCCGGTGTGCCAGAAATAGCCCATAATTTACCTTTGATATCATCAATAGAATTGATGGGACTTTTAGAGTATAACTGATAAGGATCTATAGCAGCCCATCCCAACAAAACACAATTGTGTTTCTGTTCTAATATGGGACTAATCATTTCTTTTAAACCAATGTCTAGCATATACATAACCTGATCCAAGTCGTCAAATAAAAAAGGTACAGTGGTAATTCCTAACTCAGGTACTTCACCAGTATGATAGGTATCATGGGGAATACTGATATCAATTTCCCCTCTACTAACCGCTGCAAATTCTTCTTTACCTCCATATAACTGAGCTGAGTGATAAATGTCAAATATAATTTCACCTTTTGATATAGCTTCTACCTTTTCACAAAAATCTAAAGTGGGATTCAGAAGATAGGTATAAGAAGTTGGAAACATAGTTGAAACAATTAGTTTCTGCGCAGCATAGCCATTGACTAAAATGAAACTAAATAAAAATAAACAGATTATGATGGTAAATATTTTTTTCATAATTCTCCCCCTAATTAATGATAAATTTTTATTTCCTTATTTTATATCACCTTTGAACAATATCTATATTATTCTTACTCTCCCTACCACTCCTTTCTATTTCTGGATTTCTGGTAATTTCATATTCTACTTATTTCATAGTATATGGCAGCCAGAGGCAGAAATTGGGAAAACTGATAAAAATTATTAGAACAATTATTTCTATTATGATAAAAGGTATTACCCCCCGCAAAATATCAGTCAAAGAAATATCAGGTGGCGAAACGCTTTTAATTGTATATAGATTTAACCCAACAGGAGGAGTAATTACAGCCATTTCCAGGGTAATGCCCATTATTATTCCAAACCATAGGGTATTATAACCAAGCATAGTAACAGTGGGTACTAACAGTGGGGCACTAATAGTAATAACTGATACCACATCAACAAACATTCCTAAAACGAATAGTAAAGCCATAATGGCAGTTAATGACAACCAATTAGGCCATCCAGAATTAGCAATAAATTCCATTATATATTGCGGGACTCTAAGAAAAGTTAACACATAACCAAAAAACATGGCACAAATAAAAATCAATAAAATCATACCTGAAGTAAGCATTGAGCTACGGACTACATTTCGAAAAATAGTCCAATCCATTTTTTTATATACAAAACGGGCTAAAATTAAGCTTACTACAAAACCTATTGCTGCAGACTGAGTGGGTGTAGCAAGCCCTAAATATATACTTCCTAAGACAGCAATAATTAATACTAAGGCTGGCCAGGTTCTTAAAAGGGAATCCATTCTCAAGGTCCAAGTTATCTTCTCTGTAGATTTTGGAGCAACTCTAGGCTTAAGACAAGCATAAATGCCAATGTAAGCCATCATCATTAACGATAATACTATTCCGGGAATAATTCCTCCAATAAATAACATGCCAACTGACTCATCGACTAATTCTCCATAGACAATAAATCCTACACTAGGAGGAATGAGTAGAGCTAATGCTCCAGCAGCGGCAACAGTACCTGTGGCTAAACTCTTATCATAACCCCTTTTTAGCATTTCAGGAATAGCAAAAGATCCAATTGTAGCAGCCCCAGCAATACTTACCCCACTCATTGCGGCAAAAATAGTGCAGGCTAAAACGCTCGCCATAGCTAAACCTCCAGGCAAACGACTTAACCAGCGACTACCAAGAGTATATAAATCTTCTCCAATACCACTATAGAAAATAACTTGACCCATTAGAATAAATAATGGCACAGCAACAAGAATAAAACTTCTTATTTTATCATACATAATTGAGGGAATGGCCTGCAAACCGCTGGGACCACGAATAAGAAGAATACCAATAGTACCAGAAAGCCCTAAAGCAGCAAATACAGGTACTCCCATAAGAAGTAATACTATAAATATTGTAATAACTATTAAGGCTATCAGTATAGAATCCATAAACTTAATCTCTCCTTCAATATTTTTCTATCAACGGTTAGAATTGTTAATCAATTCATTAATGAGACTATAAATTCTGACTAAAAACTGTAAGGTTAGCATAAGGAAGCCATAAAAAATGATAAAATAAGGAATCCAGATAGGAAACTTAATCAATGAAGTGGAAAAGAAGTTTCTTTGATAGTTCATAACCATTATTGTAGCTGCCTCCCAAGTAGCAATTGCACAAAATAGGGAACACAAAAAAGAATTAATTATTTCTAATTTTTTACGTTTTATTGGGGATAATTTTTCAATAAGCATATCTACTTTGACATGTCTATCTTCTTTCTGGATAAAAGCTATTGAAGCAAAAACTGTTAGAATAAGTAAATATTCGCTTATCTCTACTGAAAAGATATCGCTCTTTTTAAAAACATAAGTAAGTAAAATCCCCCAAATAACAACAATAGCTAAAACGACCGAGCTTAATTCAGCAATAATCTCGTTGATTAAATTTAATTTGGAGATAGCTTGAAAAAAAGTATGCAGTGCTCTTTTCATAATTATCACAACTTTCTTTATTTTTGCAGTTATAAAATAATAATAAAATTTAACAAATAAACTTAATTTATTGATTTTTTAATTTATTAACAACTTCTCCCCCGATTTCTACCGTAGAAGCTTTCCCTCCGAAATCCATAGACTTTACTCTTCCTTCGCTTAGAACCTCTTCCACCGCCTTTTCTATTGCCATAGCTATTGTAGTTTCACCTAAAGAATCCATCATCATAGCGCCAGCCAAGATAGTAGCTATAGGGTTCGCTAATAATTTGCCTTTATATTTAGGGGCAGAACCATGAATAGGTTCAAACATCGACATTCCTTCTGGATTAATATTCCCACCTGCAGCAATACCTAAACCACCTTGAATCATTGCTCCTAAATCGGTAATGATATCCCCAAACATATTGGGAGCTACCACCACTTTAAACCATTCCGGTTTTCTTACAAACCACATAGTAATTGCATCAACAAAAGTGAATTCCGTTTCAATATCGGGGTACTGCTGAGCTATTTCGGTAAAACAATCCCTCCAAAGCCCGTATACATGGGTTAACACATTAGCCTTATCAACTGAAGTGACTCTATTTAGACCTTTTTTGGTAGCTAAATCAAAGGCGTATCTAATAACTCTCAGGCTACCTGGTTTACTGATTAAACCTACTTGATAAGCAATTTCTTCTTCATTTTCCAATTCAAAATTAACATCTAATTTTGTCTGATAAAGCTTTCTGGAAACTTTCAATTGCTCTCGGTTGGTCTTCCCCCTAAATCTACCACCAATTCCTATATAAAAATCCTCCGTATTCTCTCTTACTACATAAAAATTAATATCTTCCGGTTTTTTATCTTTCAATGGGGTGGGAACACCTTTATATAATTTAATCGGTCTAAGATTAATATACTGATCAAAATAGAATCGTAACTTGAGTAATATCTCTTTTTCTAGAATACCTGGCTTTACACGAGGGTCTCCTACCGCTCCTAAATAGATAGCATCCATATCTTTTATTTCTTTTAATGCACTATCTGGTAATAATTCTTTGTATTTAAGATAATGTTCTGCGCCAAATGGATATTCAGTCCAATTAATTTGAATACCATTTTGTTGAGAAGCAAAATCAAGCACCTTTTTCCCCTCTCTTATTATTTCCGGTCCGATTCCATCTCCAGGAATTAGAGCGATATTATACATTCTTTCCCCTCCTTTTTAATTCTTGTTTTAGATATCCCTTTAATCCTCCTAAAGATATTATCTTCTGAATAAAATCTGGATGGACATTAGTTTGGTATTCTTCATGATTAGTTATATTGTTAATAATTCCACGGTTTGAATCTATCTGTAATATATCTCCTCGTCTACATTGTTCGGCACAATCTATAGATTCAAAAATAGGAAGTCCAATGTTAATGGCATTTCTAAAAAAAATTCGCGCAAAAGATTTAGCAATAACACATGATACTCCGGCCTCCTTTATAGCAATGGGGGCATGTTCTCTAGAGCTGCCACAACCAAAATTATTTCCTGCAACTATTATATCTCCTTTATTAATTTCTTTTATAAAATTAGCATTACAATCTTCCATACAATGTAAAGCTAATTCTTTGGGATCAGAAGTATTTAAATAACGAGCCGGAATAATGACATCGGTATCAATATTATCCCCAAATTTCCATACTTTGCCTGTTATGAACATAATCTTACTTCACCTCCTCAGGATGGGCAATTTTACCTAATAGGGCAGAGGCAGCGGTAACTGCTGGATTAGCCAGATAAACCTCACTTTCAGGGTGCCCCATTCTTCCTATAAAATTCCGATTAGTTGTTGATATTGCTCTTTCTCCTTTAGCCAAAACCCCCATATGTCCACCTAAACAGGGACCGCAGGTAGGAGTGCTTACAGCAGCTCCAGCAGTAATAAAAATATTAATTAGTCCTTCTTGTATAGCCTGTTGATAAATATCTTGAGTAGCAGGAAATACTATTAACCTTACTTCGGGATGAATTTTATGTCC
Organism: Candidatus Oleihabitans oleiphilus; assembly: GCA_018054125.1. Lineage (GTDB taxonomy): Bacteria > Atribacterota > Phoenicimicrobiia > Phoenicimicrobiales > Stramentimicrobiaceae > Oleihabitans > Oleihabitans oleiphilus. The sequence goes on from JAGPKD010000017.1 coordinate 13,562, forward strand.
TTTTAAAACTTCAGCAGCTATCCTTAAATCTTCTATTCGGCCATTAGTACAAGAACCAATAACAGCTTGATCAATTTTTATTTCCTCAATTTCACTAATGGATTGAACATTATCCGGAGAGTGAGGTAGAGCAATTTGTGGTTCAATATTGCTAACATCAAGGTCTATTATTTTTTCATAATTAGCATCGGGGTCACTCCTATAAACAGTATAAGGTCTCTTGGTTCTACTTTCTACATATTGCAAGGTCTTCTCATCAGGCTCAATAATACCGGTTTTTGCTCCTGCCTCAATGGCCATATTGCACATAGTAAATCGACTATCCATGGAAAGATTTTTAATTGTTTCTCCTCCAAATTCCATTACCTTATAATTAGCACCATTAACACTAATCTTAGATATGGTGTAAAGGATTAAATCTTTTCCGCTCACCCATTTATTCAACTTCCCATAATAATTAAATTTAATTACTGGCGGAACTTTAAGCCAAATCTCTCCCAAAGCCATAGCATATCCCAAATCAGTACTGCCCACACCAATAGCAACAGCTCCCAGAGCGCCTGAAGTATCAGTATGAGAATCTGCTCCTACTGCCAAATCACCTGGTAAAACTAAACCTTTCTCGGGTAATAAGGCATGTTCTATTCCCATTCTTCCTACTTCAAAGTAATTTTCTATCTGATATTTGCAAGCAAATTCCTTTAATATTTTACTTTGTTCGGCTGATTTTATATCTTTATTTGGCGTAAAGTGATCAGGAATAATACCTACCCTGGCCTTATCAAAAACATCTTTTGCCTGGCATTCTTCAAAAAATTCAATAGCAAGGGGAGCAGTAATATCATTACAAAAAGCAAAATCAACTTTAACATTAATGATATCCCCTATCTTAAAATTGGTAGCATCGGTATGAGCCTGCAGTATTTTCTCTACAATATTATTCCCCATTTTTCCTCCTCCCCCTGTTATAAATCTTCAAACTTTGATTTTTATTAAATTTATTTTATAGGCCTAGACAAAATTTAAAAAACATAAGGTAAAAATTATTAAATATCTAATTTAATCTGCTAGGTATCTTTTTTCTAATTCTAGATAATACTCTAATCCAATAAATTTATTAAATTCGGAAAAAGATATTAAATTATTTAACTTTGCTATGGTTGTACCTTTGGCTTTTAATTCATTTAAGTAATCTTTTAGCCCTTTAGCAGCAGCAAATAATGGTCCAGCACTAAATATTACTAGAGAAAAACCCAATCTTTCTAACTCCTCAGCTGAAAGAATGGGTGTCTTTCCCCCCTCCACCATGTTAACTAAAGTAAATGTCTTGGAAAATGAATCAGTAATTTTTTTCATTTCGGAAATATTTTCTGGAGATTCAATAAAAATAATATCTGCCCCTGCTTCCTCATATGCTTTTCCTCTGGCAATAGCCTCTTCCAAACCATAATTGGTTCTGGCATCAGTTCTAGCAATAATTACAAAATCCTTGTCCATTCTTGCCTCACAGGCTGCTTTAATTTTTTGAACCATTTCCACAGTTGGGATTATTTTTCTACCTAACATATGACCACACTTTTTGGGAAAAACCTGGTCTTCCAATTGGATACCAGAAACCCCAGCCCTTTCATACTCCATAACTGTTCTTCTAACATTTAAAGGATTCCCATAGCCAGTATCAGCATCAGCTATAACTGGAATTTTCACGGCTTGAGCAATTCTACCTGCCCGGTTAGCCATTTCAGTCATGGTCAGTAATCCTACATCCGGCTGACCAAGAACAGTAGCTGAAGTTCCATAGCCAGTCATGTACACTACTTTAAAACCGATCTGCTCTATCATCTTGGCACTTAAAACATCATAAGCTCCTGGTGCCACTAATATCCTTTTCTCTCTTAATAGTAATCTCAGTTTTTTTGTCTTTCGCAATTGTTTTCTCTTTTTCACTACTAAAATGTTATTCTATAATTATTTGTATAAAGCAAAAAATGTGCCAAAATCAGGAATAGAGAAAAAGTATGCTGCACTTACTTTTACAGGGATAAAAAATATTATTGTTGCAGTAATATTACAAAATATTATAACAATAGTGTAACATTAGAAGACTAAATTATTATTCTTCTAAACCATAAATTTTCAATTTTCTCCATAGAGTAGTTCGACTTATTCCCAGTCTCTGAGCAGCTTTCCCTTTATCCCATGCTGTTAAATTCAGTGCTTCCAAAATCTTTTCTATCTCCTTTCCCTTTTTATTATCTTTTTTATTAATATCTATTTTTTCTTTTTTATTTTTAAGGTAAGCTATGCTGATTAAATCCTGTGGAGATATATTTTCTCTTTTCTGTATTAACAACGCCAATCTTTTTAATACATTTTGCAATTCTCTTACATTTCCATAAAATTCAAATCCTTCTAAATATAAGAAAATATCCTCCCACTTCTTTTTATAGACGTGGTATAAATTTCGAAAATTATTCTTTATATAATCTCTAGAAATAACTGGGATATCTTTTCTCCTCTCCCTTAAGGGAGGTAGATTCAACTCTAAAACGCTTAGTCTATAATATAAATCCTCTCTAAATCTTCCTCCAACAACTTCATTCCATAAATTTTTATTAGTTGTAGTAATAATTCTGGTATCTATTTTAATTACTCGATCACTGCCTAATCTCATTACTTCTTTTTCCTGTATTACTCTAAGTAATCTGGATTGAATACTAAGCGGAGCCTCTGAAATCTCATCTAACAGTATCGTGCCATTGTGAGCCAACTCAAAAAGACCAACTTTCCCCTCTTTTTTAGCTCCAGTGAACGCTCCTTCCACATATCCAAACAATTCCGATTCTAGAATACTTTCCGGAAGAGCGGCACAATTAATTACTACAAAAGCCTCATTCTTCCTTTGACTTTCATGATGAATACTATGAGCAAATAACTCTTTCCCTGTTCCCGTTTCACCACTTATCAGAATAGAAAAATCATTAGAAGAGTATTCTTTGGCCATGCTAAGGCATTCTTTAATTGCTCTAGACTCTCCTTTGATATCTAAAAAAGTGTATTTTGATACCAAACCCTTAGAATGCAGTTGCTTTCTTATCTTGCGCTCAGATTCTTCTATTGATTTTACATCCCGAAAGGTTGCCACAACTCCTTCTACCTGATCTCTTACTATAATCGGGATACGACTAGTTAATATCATATGGCCATTTATTCTCTGTATCTGATCTATTTCTGGTCTTTTTGACTGTAACACCTGAGATAATCTAGAATTCTCAATAACATTATCCGCATTCTTACCAATAATTTGCTTTCTGGGAATTTCTAAAATATTTTCAGCCATAGGATTATAAATTTGAATAATATTATTTTTATCAGTAGCAATAATGCCACTGTAGGTAAAATTTAAAATTGTATTGAATTGTTTTATTTTATATTTTTCTCTCTGAATAGATTCCTGAATCTGGATGGCTTGATTAATAGCGTTTTTAATACTGTCTTCAGAATAAATCAGTATGGAATCGATTTTTAATTCATCACACAAATCACAAACCAGACTAGAACCAATAACTATATTTTCTTTATTATTTTTTAATCCATTCAAGATAGATTTTAATTCAGTAATATTATTGTAGCACTCTTCACTAATATCTATATTAAATAGCCCTTCTTTAGAAAAACTATGAGTTACTTTCTGCTTATAAGATATAAGGACAACTCTACTTCCTCTGCTTTTAGCTTTAATAAGATTTTCGATGATGTCAAAACCTGATATTTTGATAGGAACGATAGGTGCCGGGATAACATCTTTTACTATTTGTAAATTACTACTTCCACATACAAATACATCCACCTTATCATTTTCCCAAAGGTCTTGAGCGATTTCCTTGGTTTTATCAAAACTAGATTCAATAATGATAATTTTCCCCAATTCCTCTGGTTGGCTAGCCTTTTTTATAATCTTGGTTAATTTACTATGACTCATTACCGCGATTCTCTTTTTCATGTAAACACCCTATTTTTGGTAAATAAAAATGTTTTTTTCTTATTTCTCTCTTTTATAGCTTAACATTTTGTTAATGGCCTTTAAATAAGCCTTTACACTCGCCTCTATGGTATCAGTACTCACACTCTTTCCAACATAGGAATGCCCATTATCTTTTATTTCCACTATAGCTTCTCCCTGGGCATCTTTTCCTCTGGTAAGTGCTCTGACATAATAATCTGTTAATTTAACTTTTACCCCAGTAATTCGGTCTATAGCTTTAAAAACAGCATCTACCGGGCCATCCCCACAGGCAGCATCTTCCAAGATTTCATCTTCTTTAGATAATCTTACCGTTGCGGTAGGTAAAATGTTATTTCCAGTACTGATATGAAAATATTTTAATTCATAGACCTCACTCATATCTTCTACTAAATACTCAGACACCAGGGCAATCAGGTCCTCAGCATAAATCTCTTTCTTCTTATCAGCAAGCTTCTTAAAATGCTCAAAAGATCGGTTTAACTTTTCTTGGTCTAATTCATAGCCTAACTCCAGCAATCTCTTTTTAAAGGCATTCCGACCAGAATGTTTCCCCAGGACTAGCTGATTACTTTCCAGACCAATAGTTTGTGGTTTCATAATTTCATAGGTAGAGGCATCTTTTAAAACACCAGCCTGATGAATTCCGGCTTCATGGGCAAAGGCATTTTTCCCTACAATAGCCTTATTAGGCTGAACTACAAAGCCAGTTAAGCGACTTACTAACCTGCTGGTAGGATAGATATAACGGGTATCAATATTAGTGGTCTGGTGATAAAAATCTTGCCTGGTGTGCATAGCCATGACTATCTCTTCTAAAGAGGCATTACCTGCTCTCTCTCCAAGACCATTTATGGTGCATTCAATCTGCTTCACCCCATATTTTAATGATACTAAGGAATTGGCAACTCCCAATCCCAGGTCGTTATGACAATGGACACTTATGATCACCCGGTCAATATTGGGAACATTCTCTATAATACCTTTGATTAATTTACCAAATTCCTCCGGTTGAGAATAACCTACTGTATCTGGCACATTAATAATAGTAGCCCCAGCTTCAATTACCTCTGCAAAAATTTGATACAAAAATTCTGGTTCACTACGAGTGGCATCTTCGGCAGAAAATTCTACTTCCGGGCAATAACTTTTGGCTAACTTTACTGCAGAAACGGCTTGTTGTAAAACTTCCTGAGGGGTTTTCTCCAGCTTAAGTTTCATGTGGATAGGAGAGGTAGCAATAAAAGTATGTATTCTTGGTTTTTGAGCTAATTTTATAGCATCCCAGGCACATTTGATATCCCCTTCCACTGCTCGACATAAAGCGGCAATAGTGGGACCTTTAATATTTTTGGCAATCATCTCCACCCCTTCAAAATCACCGGGAGAAGAGATGGGAAAGCCTGCCTCAATTACATCTACTTTTAGTTTTTCTAAATAGCCAGCAACTTCCAACTTTTCCTGGGTATTAAGGGAAGCACCAGGACATTGTTCTCCATCACGTAAGGTAGTGTCAAAAATCATAATTTTTTCAGTCATGATAATACATCTCCTTTTTTATAAATTTCTTTAAAATTTCGATTCATAATTAATCTTTCATTTCTACTTACTATTCTTTTTTCCTTTTCTACTATTTCTGCTATTGAGAACATTTATTTATTACTTCTGGCTATAGCAATTCTACCGGTGCGAACTACTTCTTTAACACCAAAAGGCGCTAACAATTTTAAAAATCCAGCTACCTTTTCTTCATCACCAGACATCTCAATAGTCAGAGTATTTCGCTCTACATAAACCACCTTTGCCTTAAATATTTCTACCAGCTGAATAATCTCGGCTCGTACTGATAAGGATTCGGTATGCACTTTAACTAAAACTAATTCTCTTTCTAAGATATTTTCTACAGGAATATCTCGAACACGAA
>JAGPKD010000106.1 GCA_018054125.1 Candidatus Oleihabitans oleiphilus
TTTTTGGAGGGCGGTGCGGCTATCAATGTATTGGCTCGTCATTTTGGCCTAGAGATTGTAATAACTGATATAGGGGTAAGAGGCGACTTGTCCCAAAAGTCAGGCATCATGCACCGTAAGATAGCCCCTGGCACTAATAATATGGCAAAAGAGCCAGCTATGACTGAAGAAATGGCAGAAAGATCGATTGAGATAGGCTATGAGGTTTTTGAAGAGGCATTTAAACAAGGGGAAATAGACCTGATAGGATTGGGAGAAATGGGAATTGGAAATACCACGGCCAGTAGTGCCATTATTAGTCTATTAACTGGCGCTGAAATAGAGGAGGTAGTGGATCGTGGGACAGGCCTTTCTCTTGAAGCAGTTCATCATAAAATAGCAGTGATTAAACAGGCTATTGCTTTGAATAGACCTGATCCGGAAGACCCTTTAGAGGTATTGTCTAAAGTAGGGGGATTTGAGCTGGGTGGTCTGATAGGTTGTATTTTAGCTGCAGCCCATAGAAGAATACCGATAGTTTTAGATGGTTTAATATCTGGAGCCTGTGCCTTGCTGGCCGTAAAATTGGCTCCTCAGGTTCAGGATTATCTTTTTGCCAGCCATTGTTCTAAGGAAAAAGGTCATCGAGTAGCTCTGACTTATCTGGGTATGCTTCCTATCTTTGATCTGGAAATGCGTCTGGGAGAAGGGACGGGAGCGGTATTTGGTATGAATTTTATAGAAGCAGGATTTAAATTATTAAATGAAATGGCTACCTTTGCCGATTTAAAAAGGATTTAGTATGAATCAAATTAAAGGAAAAATCATTTTGATAACTGGTGGAGTGCGTAGTGGTAAGAGCTCTTTTGCCGAGTCCCTGGCGATAAAGCTTGGCAAAAATATTGGCTTTATTGCTACTGCTCAGCCCTTAGATGAGGAGATGGCTACCAGAATTGCCCAGCATCGTAAGAGGAGGCCAGAGAACTGGGAAACATGGGAAGAGCCTTATCAGGTGGAGCGGATTATCGAAGAAATTGGTAATAAGAGCGAAGTAATTATCATTGATTGTTTAACTCTTTTGGTCTCCAATCTTATGCAGGATGGTAATGAGGAAAAGTCACTACCAGCACTTGCCGAGAAGATTAAAGAGAAAATAAGAAAGATTATCACAGTATCATTAACAAGCCAGGCTACTGTTATTATGGTATCTAACGAGGTAGGTCTGGGTATAGTCCCCGTTAATGTTAGTGGACGTTTTTTTCGAGACCTACTTGGTGAAGCCAACCAAATGGTTGCTTCCAGTTCTAACCAGGTCTATCTGATGGTAGCCGGTATCCCGCTTTTAATCAAAGGGAATAGTAATGGGTAACATTTTGAGTAAATTTCTAACTGCCCTTTCTTTTCTTACCATCTTGCCTCTCCCTATTCCTTTTTTCAGGAAAGATGAGGAAAGCAAAGAAAATATTAAAAAAGATTTTTCCCAATCCAGTATCTTTTTTCCTTTAGTTGGTATCATCATAGGAGTAATTTTATTTGCTCTTGACCAGCTGTTGAAATTTATTACTCTACCTTCCTCTCTTCATGCTGGAATTATCCTTACCATATGGGTTTTCCTAAGTGGTGGTCTGCATCTGGAAGGTTTTGCCGATATGGTGGATGGATTTTCCGGTGGTAAAAATAAAGATGATATTATTGGTATTATGAAAGATGGTTCCGTGGGAGCCAAGGGAGCTCTGGCTTTAATTTTATTAATCTTATTGAAATACCTACTTTTATTCAGTTTACCAGATACAGCTAAAAGGGATGCCCTCTTGCTTGCCCCTATGATGGGGAGATGGAGCATGGTTTTGGCAGGTTACCAGGGGAAACCAGCTTCTACTGACAATACCTTAGCCCAGATGTTTACCTTATATTTAGGGAGGAAGGAATTATTTATCGCTACTTTATTTACTGCTATTTTGAGCTACTTCATATTTTCTTATCATTGTATTTATCTTTTTCTCATAACCTGCTTGGTAACTGCTTGCCTGGTAGCTTATTCGGTGAGAAAAATAGAAGGGATTTGTGGAGATGTACTCGGAGCAATAAATGAGATAAATGAACTAATTGTCATGGGGACGGTTCTACTGACAACATTATTTCAGGGGACGGTCCTTTGACATAATCACCCTTAAGATTGATTATACCTTATAGTTCTTGTTGTGCTAATTCTCTTCTCCTTTAATTTTCTTTTTATTTGAACCCTAGGAGTAACCGAGTAGATGGGCAACATGACTGAAAAAGTACTTCCTTTATTCAATTTGCTTTCTACCTCAATTTTTCCCCCATGGGCTTTTGCAATTTCTTGAGCAATAGCTAATCCCAAGCCTGTTCCTCCTTTTTCTCGAGAACGGGCTTTATCTACCCGCCAGAAGCGCTCAAAGATATGAGGAAGATCTAAAGTGGGGATACCGATACCAGTATCAGCAATAGCTACTACTGCCATTTTATCTCTTTGAACAGCCGAGATAGAGACTTTCCCTTTCGAGGTATACTTGATAGCATTTTCTAAAAGATTAAAAAAAAGTTGTTTTAATCTATCTCTATCTCCTCTTACCGCGAGGTCTTCTATCGTTCCTATTTCTAATTCCAGCCCTTTTTCCTGGGCAAGTACTTCTACATTAGTCAACAAATCGATAATCAGTTCACGGATGTTTACTTCTTTAAAATGGTATTGTTCCCGCTGGGTATCACTACGAGCTAAAAAGAGCAGTTTATCGATTATAGAGGACATATAAAAAACTTCTTGAGAGATTGCCTCCAAAGCTTTTCGGTATTCTTCTTCACTTCTCTCTTTATCGAGAGCTAGAGTTGCTTCCGCTTGAATAACAGATAAAGGAGTGCGTAATTCATGAGAGGCATCAGCAGCAAATTGCTGCTGGCGACTAAAAGCGTCCTCCAGACGGGCTATCATCTGGTTTAGAGTAAGGGCTAATCTTCCCAGCTCATCCTCTCCATGGACCTCTATGCGATGGCTTAAGCTGCCTTCTCCTATCTTTTGAGCAGTGCGAGTTATCCGATCTACCGGATGAAGTGCACGGTCAGCTAAAAATAATCCCCCAATACCAGCCAAAACTATCATTGCTAAACCAGAAAGAATAAAGATGGTGCGCAACCTAGCCAAAATAGTTTCTATTTCGTCAAAATGACGACCCACTAATAATATAAAGGAATTCTCTTCTATAGTAACTGGAGAAGCATAGAATCGGATTCCCCAACCATAGGTGGTGGTGATATTAAAAAAGAGATGAGCTCCTTTGGCTACTTCCTGCACCATTGGGACAATATCAGGGGTATCAATAAAAGGCCCAGAACTTTTCCAGAGTATTCCATCCGGATAATAGATTAGGATAATTTCTCCTAACTCTCTTTCCATATTTATATCAACGTTGTCTCCAGACTCTTGTAGTAAATCCCGTAATTTAATTAACCTACTCATTAAATTATCGTCCAAATTCTGATACAGGTTGTGGTAAAGAGTAAGGTAAGAAACAAGAGCAAAGATAAAAAGTAGGATACTTATAACTATGAGATACCAAACAGTCAGGCGAAATTTAACACTTTGGAAAAACTTTATGGTTTCTTTATTCATAGTTCCTTTAACCGATAACCGGCTCCCCTTACTGTCTCAATAATACTTTTTGCCCCCTCCTCACCCAGTTTGAATCGTAGGCGGCGAATATAGACATCTATAATATTAGACATACCTTCAAAATCATAATCCCATACCTTTTCCATAAGCATAGTTCGGGTAACTACTACGTTAGGATGACGCATAAAGTACTCTAAGAGGGCATATTCCTTAGTGGTTAATTCAATCTTTTTCTCTCCATGCCACACCTCTCGGGTTAGAGTGTCCATAACCAAATCTCCTACCTGTAGTCGAGGGGATTTAGAAATAGCTTCTCGACGTAGAAGAGCTCTTAGCCGGGCTACCAGTTCACTAAAGGCAAAAGGCTTCACCAGATAATCATCGGCTCCGGAATCTAGCCCTTTTACCCTATCCTCTACCCGATCTTTTGCCGTTAACATCAATATAGGGGTATTAATTTCTTTTAATCGCAACTCCTGGCAAACAGCAATTCCATCTTTTTTGGGCAACATGATATCCAGAATTACCAGGTCATAGGGGGTATTTTCAGCCATATATTGCCCTTCTTCTCCATCAAGGGCAATGTCAACTGAATAACCCTCTTCCACTAACCCCTTTTTTATAATCTCAACTAATTTTTTTTCATCTTCTACTACTAAGATACGCATTTTATTTTTATTATACCAAAGTTTTTCCTTACTATAATTATACTAAAAATTTTCCTTTTTCATCTTAAATTAATGTTAGATTCATTACCTTTTCATCTTTGGGGATTATCTTATTT
>JAGPKD010000107.1 GCA_018054125.1 Candidatus Oleihabitans oleiphilus
TAAACGTCTTGTGTTATCAGTGGGAGAGTATAAAGGTGCTTATAGGGTTGATTTGAGAACCTATGTCAAGCTGAAAGATAAAGATGAATATATTCATACTAAAAAAGGGATTAACTTTGATGCTGAGTGGATAGATGATTTTATCAAGATGGTAGAAAAATTAAAGGATGCCCAATTTGAATAATTTGAATAATGGGAAAGGGAGGGAATAATTAAAGTTAGAAGGTATTAGCAAGCAAGATAGGCTCTAAGCTATCTTCTATCTTATCTAATGGTAAAAAGCCAGGATACCTTGCGCTGGAGTCCAGTTTCCACATCTCGAGCAGTAATCTGGGCAATCCAGGTACGCTTCTGGAGTAAGTTGGGAGCCAGTGGAGTAAAAGATATCTTTTGCTGTTCTGGATAGTAGGAGTAGTTCAGAAACCCAGAACCGCTTAGCCTAAAATATAAGGAACCTGGTTCTATATTCTGACTATTCAGTATTGCTCCTATGGTAATTCCTTGATTATCAGTGATAGTACCATCAGCTGGAAAAATATCGTTGACTGGTAATGTTTTTTCTTGAAGAATAGCCTGGAATTGTTTAAGGGAACAGGTTGACGATATAACTTGACGATTGAGAGAGTAAGCATCAATGGGCATAGAGTTGTTCATATTATTTACATTAAGTAAGGCTTTATATCCGGCCTGTTTTGCCAGCATGATAATCTCTTGACTGTAAACACCATAAGGATAAGCGAAGGAATTAACAGTACTTTCGGTATTCCTTTCTAAAATTGTCTTAGAGAGAAAGATTTCTTTTTTGATTCTGGTTAAATAATTCAGATAAGATTCATTCTGTTTCGTATTAAGCAAGTTACTATGGCTGAGACTATGGGAGCCAATTTCCATCCCCATATCTATCATCTCCCTGATCTCCGACCAGGATAACTGATTGTCCCTATTAGCAATATAGTCAGTATATAAAAAGAGAGTAGCAGGGAAGCCGTATTCTTTTAATATCGGGAAGGCCAGGGTATAAACAGATTTATATCCATCATCGATAGTAATTAGCACCGGTTTTTCAGGAAAAAAGTTATTTTCGATACTTTCCAGAAGCTGAGAGATAGAAATGACCCGATAATCATTATCCTTAAGATAATCCATTTGCTCTCTAAAAAGATCAATGTTGATGGTATAGGCATCCGGACTTTCCCCGCTACAGAATTTATGATAAGTCAGAATAGGGATAGTGAGTTCGTCATGAGTATAGTATTCTGCCAAATCTGTGGTAATAAATTCCTGGGTATTAGCTTCGAAGTGATTTATAATTATGAGAAAAACAAGAGAAAATAAGACTATAATAGCCGAGGAGTTTATATTAAATTTATTATTTTTATTTAATCTTTTATATTTGATCATCATCATTTACCTATGTTTCTATTTTCAGTAAAAATTTACTACCCCACTAAATTTTACACTAACGTAAAAATTTTATAATTTACAGAAGTTTATTTAAGATGGGAATAACCTCTTTAAACTGGCTAACTGTATAATCAGCCTTATCGGTAGCCATGTTTTTATCCAGATAGTTTTGATAATTGTTAATCCAGATGGTAGTCATTCCCATATTCTTACCACCGATAATATCTTTAGTATAGGAGTCGCCGATCATTATAGCTTCCTTACCCTGGCAGTGGGCTTTCTGTAAAGCAGCTTTGAAAATAACTGGATCTGGCTTGTAATGTTTCACCTCCTCAGAGGTGGTGATAGAATGAAAAGCATCGTTGATTCCTAAGGCCTGAAATTGTTTCTGTTGATAATCCAGGTCTATATCGCTGATAATTCCACAGTGACAACCACTGTCTTTAACCAGGCTAATAGCATCCCAGACTCCCTCTACTAAACGGATATATTTTAAGTGATTCTGGTAATAAATTTTATGAAATAAACGTAAATCGGAAGGTGAAGTCTTTACATTGTATTCTTTTAAAAGTAATTGGAAGGCAGATTTAGAATGAAAATATAATTTTCTAAATTGATTATTGTTAAAATCACCATTATGCGAAGCATCCTTTAAGGTCATATCCAGATTGAAGAGTTGTTCATGATAAAGGTTAACCAATTCGTCTTCTGTTGCTGGAAGCTGGTAAAATTTTTTTAGGTCTTTCATCATATAATAATGGGCAATTTTATCACTTTCAGCATCCATAAGGGTACCCCCAAAATCAAAGAATACTGCTTTAAAGGCACTATTTTTTTGGCTAAGGCTATTATTATTCATCTTAAATATCAAATCCTTCCTTAATTAATCTATCTAAATTGAATTATATTATCATAAAAATTATAACAGATATGGAGCAAATTTATAACCCTCGACCCGGATTAAATATCTTATCATTTCGGCCAATGTTAAGGGGATTATAATTTAGTGCGAGAATTAGGGTGAGGGTGAAAGCCCCTCTTCAAGAGGGAGGAAGGGGGTTAGGCTAGGATTTTGGCAAAATACTATAATGGAAAAATAGGAATAGTAAGGGGAAATTTAGGGTCAGATTTGAAAATTAGGGTAGAACTTGGTTTTACTTATGTGTAGAATATAAGGAAGAAGGAAAAATAATAAAATGGTAAAAAGGAGAACAAAAATGGAGATTAAAACAGTCCAGTTAAATTACCCGGAAGAAGTAAATATCATTCTGGGGCAGACTCATTTTATTAAGACAGCAGAAGATCTTTATGAAATTCTAATTACCTCGGTTCCTGGTATAAAGTTTGGTTTAGCTTTTAATGAGGCATCAGGACCCTGTCTCATTAGGGCTGAGGGAAATGATGATAAGTTAAAATCATTGGCAATTTCTAATATCAAAGAAATTGGGGCTGGTCATGCTTTTATTATTCTTATAGAAAACGCCTTCCCTATTAATGTTTTGAATGCTATTAAGCAATGTCCTGAAGTCTGTCATATATTTTGTGCTACTGCTAACCCGGCAGAGGTAGTGGTGGCTGAAACAGAACAGGGACGTGGGATATTGGGAGTCATTGATGGTTTTCTCCCTAAGGGCATTGAAAAAGAGGAGGATATAGAAAAAAGGAAAAAATTTTTAAGAACCATCAATTATAAACTCTAAAATTAGAAAAAATATAAATAGACTATAAGAAAGTTAAAGGTCATTCACTTTGTGATTAGGGTCAATAATTTAACCAAAATTTTTTATGATAAAAAAAGGGGTAAAATCACTGCAGTCCATAATATTGATTTTCATTGTAAGAAAGGACAGATATTTGGACTTTTAGGACTCAATGGAGCTGGTAAGACTACCACCTTGCGTATTCTGGCTACCATTCTGAAGCCAACCAGTGGTGAAGTTCTGGTCAATGGATATCAGGTGGTAAGAGAAGCTCATAAGGTAAGGCAAAGTATAGGCTTTCTTTCTGGAGAGACTGGCTTATATGACCGTTTTACCCCTAGGGAGACAGTCATGTTTTTTGGTAGAATCAATGGTTTACCTGAGCAGGAAATTCAAAAAAGAATGAGTCAAATATTTCAGATTCTGGATATGAACGATTTTCAGGAGGTGAGAGTTGATAAACTTTCTACTGGTATGAAGCAGAAATTATCTATTGCCCGGGCTATTATTCATAATCCACCGGTGCTGATTTTTGATGAACCTACGGTAGGATTGGATGTTATAACCGCTAAGGTGGTTATCGACTATATAAAGGAGTTCAGAAATAATGGTAAATGTATCATTTTCTCTACCCATCAAATGCATGAGGCAGAGAAATTGTGTGATGAGATTGCTATTATTCATCATGGTGAGTTTTTGGCCACCGGAACATTGCCCGATTTAAAAAGAAATTTTCAGGAAGAGAATCTGGAGGAGATATTCTTTAAACTGGTTAACACTAAAGTAGAGGATAGTATATGATGAATTGGAAGAATATTCGCTTACTTTATGGGAAAGAAATACAGGGTGCCTTTCGGGACCGTAGAGCACTAATTAGCATGATAGTAATACCTCTGGTGTTTTATCCCCTTCTTTTTTTGGGAATTGGCTATTTTACCATGCTGGGGCAGGATAAATCTGAAGCCTTACCATCGCTGGTTACTATAACAGGAGCAGAGAGGGCACCGCAGCTGGCCGAGATTTTGAGAAAAGAGGAAAAGATTGAATTAGTGTTACCCCCGGAAAATCCAGAAGAAGCCTTAATCAAGGGGGTAATCCATTTATTGATTAGTATTCCTGAAGATTTCAACCCAGATTATTATAGTGATAACAGAATAAACCCAGAGATTATTATGCAATATGATTCGACCGTACCCCGTTCCCAGTTAGCCAGAAAGAGAGTTACTGCCTTGCTTGATTCTTACCGGCAGGAAATTATTCGAGGTAGATTAAATCAGTTAGGTCTAGA
>JAGPKD010000108.1 GCA_018054125.1 Candidatus Oleihabitans oleiphilus
CCTTCTACAATCAGGTTATTCAATCTAGTATCAGAAGTTATTTTTATATTACTATTCTCACCAAAATAACTATCTAAGACACTCTTAGTATTTTCTACGCCAGAATTCTCTAAATGAACAATTCTGGTTACCCTTTCTCGGTAGGTTTCAATGACCTCTTCAGTCCCGATAATCAAGGCATTACCCACCTGGGCATAGCTCAATCTTTTCAAAGTCAATATCCAGTTTAAAGCCTCTTTAAAAGAAACATCTTTTAGATTAAGAGAAATTTTACCGGTCACCGAGTCATCAGCAACGATATTAATACCACTTAACATGGATAAAGTCCGGATAGCATCCACAACATCAGTCTCTTTCAAGTTCATGGTAATAGGAGTAGTAACCTGGTCTACCAAAGAAGGGACCATGGCTATTTCTGGTTCTCTTATTTTTCTAATCTCTTCAGCACTGAGTGGTTCAACAGTAAAAACTTGTTGTTCAGGGGCGAGGAATTCTTTATAGTCGTAGATGTTAATCTGTAATAATTTTCTGGTGCTATCCAGTGCCATATCATAATCCACCTGTTGAAACAAATCAACGACAAATCGAACTTTATCTGCCTCAATCTGTCCACATCTGACCTGTTTCACAGAACCCATATTCAAGAAAAGGGTATTTTTTACCAATCCAGTAATATTATAATCTGCATTATGAATATCAATGACAATCCTATCCGGGTCTCCCACATACATTGACTCATATTCTTGGATAGGATGGTTTGCTTTAATGGTCACTCTGGTAAAATTGGGCATTTTTTTATACCAAATATTAGTGATGGTTATGTTCCCTTGGGCAAGGCAAACCTCAAATAAAAAGAAAAATAATAATAAAGAAATTAAAACTATTAGAACTTTCCCACTAACCACACCACTTTTGGTATTTTGAAAATTAGCTTTGGCTCTGGAATTGCCATTTTTAACATATTTTTTTCTCATTTGTTCATTACTTTGTTCATTCATTAGTTACCTCCTCACCTCCCAATTTGAGTGGAATTTCATAGTCATTAATTTCGATAATAACCTCATCATCCTGTATGGACTTTATTAAAAATTTATCCAGAATAAGGTCGCCCTCCTTGGCAATATAGGTTTCATCTTCCATTTCCAGGATAGCTAATTTCATATCACCAGAAGAAATCATTCCGGTATATTTACTTCCCGGGGGTAATTCTGGTTGCACAAATCTACGGATAGCCTCTTCACTACTTAACTCTTCTGCTAACTGCTCTTCTTCCTCGCTGACATAAACGGTGCTCACTACTCTCTGAAAAGGATTTCGCATAACTGGTGGTTGATAAGGTTCATAGGTATAAATCTTAGTCTGATAGCTTTGGTATCTCTGTAGAATCTCTTTTTCAAAGGGAGTTAATATTTCTTCTTTTTCTTCCTTCAAGCCTGCAGTATTATCAGTGCCCACGTTAGAGGTGTCCGCTCTGGGTGGAGTGGCAGTAGTGGTTTGACCAGCAGGCGAAACCTGAGCAGTTGGGCTAGCAGGAGTAGGAGTTGGAGTTATTGCTGCCTTTCGCTCACCACCAAAAGGATTGAGGGCAGATAAGGAAGATAATAAGTCTGGTTTAAACCAGACCAGAGCAGTAGCTACTGCTAAAATTACTAAGATAATTAATAAGATACGAGTTAATTTACTCAAAATACTAGTTCCCTTTCATTAAGACATAGGTAAACATATTCATGGAAATATTAACATTCTCGGCATTATCACCAGTTGGATTAAGTTTTAAGTCCCGAATATCAACAATCCTGGGAAAATTTTCCAATCTATCTAAAAACTTAATTGTTTCAAAGTAATTAGCAGTGAAGGTCATATTAATTGGTAGTCGGGCATAAATGGCATCTTTCTCCTGAACTATATTTTGCGGTGAAAAATTGGTAAAATCAATATTAAATTCATCCATAGTTTCTTGTAACAAAACCAAGAAGTCAGGAATATCTTTTTCTTTAGGCAGCAGCACTTCCATAAACTCCATTTTTTGGGTTAATTCCTGATATTCCTTTTTTAAATCAGCTAAACGAGTAGCTATTCTTCTGCCCTCGGCAATCCTATTTTGAAGATTGCTAATCTGCCGATCTAATTCCTCTATCCTGGCATTTCTTGGTAAATAAATATAATTGTAGTTTATAAAAGCAAAAACTGCCAGAAAAATAATAAACAGTACTATTTTAGCTCTCTTACTTAAATTAAATAATTTCAAAATTATACTCCTCTATTTTCCTCTGGCTTCGCTTTCATATTCCAGGCGATAGGGAATAAAAACACCTGATAATTGAAAATTCACCGTATCTATGCTTCTATCCTGTTCTGGAATTCTGGTACTCTGTTTGCGAATATATTGTAATTCGATGGCATCAAAACGCTCATGTTCTTTTAAGGTGTTCATATATTTAGCAACAAGATAATTATTAAAGGTATTGGCAGAAAAACTAAAGGTTTGATTGGCATTGATACTCAAATTATTAAGCCAGACCTCAGGTAGGATAGTTTCGCTGAAATCTCCTAATACCCGGGTTAGCCGGGATTGATTTTTAATCAAATTTTCAATAATCTCCACCCGTTTAGCCAATTCTTCTTTATCTCTTTCTAAATTTTTTACTTCCTGAATAACTTTTTCTATAGCAGCCAGCTGGGTTTCTAAGTTTTTTACTTCCATTTCCTTAGTATAAATTTTATTTTCAAGCTGGAGATAAAAATAACCTGAGGCAGCAAATAATAGAATTATGCAGATAATTATTAGCATGCGGAATAGATTAAATTTCTCTTTTTCCCGGTATTCCGGGGGTAGAAGATTGATATTTCGAATAGTATTTTTATTTTTGGCCATACTTTGGGATTTACCTTTCTCTTTTTGCTAATCCAATAGCAGTTGCTAAAGCAGATTTATATTTATCAAGATGATTAATATCAACCTCATGCTCATTTACAGTAATACCCTTCAAAGGATTAGCTATTACCACAGTTATACCAAATTGTTTTTTCAACACTTGCCCTAAATTGGGCAATTGGGCCATGCCACCACATAAGATAATTCTCTTATAGTTTACCTTCTGATACTGTGTTTTGAAGTAATTCAATGATTTACGAACCTCATTAAATATTTCATAAACACCAGCATTAATTAAATCGGCAATTTCTTTTTGATTAGCTAAAGATTCTTCTAATTTTTCTTTTTCGGCATTTTCCTTTTTTACCTTTTCTATTTTATTAGTAAGCACTGCTTCTGTTGCTGCTTCTTCTGCTTTTTCTTCTTTTTCTTCTGCTGCTTCTTCTTCTGCTGCTTCTTCTAAATCTTCTTCTGTTTCTTCAATTTCTTCAATTTCTGCTGCCTTTTCTGTTTGTTCTTCTGATAAGGAGAGCCCTATTTTACGTTTTAACATTTCTGCTTCGTTAAAGGGTATATTAAACTTTTTCTCAATTGCTCCGTTAATATCATTACCCCCTTTGAGAATAGTTCTGGTAAATTTCAATCTATCTCCTTCAATTAAGGTGATTTCGGTAGTACTGGCACCTATGGAAAGAATAATATCTATTCTGGTGCCATCTTCCTCACTGCTGGATACTGGTGAAAGATAATTTTCAAAAGCTCTTATCTGGGCATTGGCAACTATATCAACAGCTTTTGGTTGGATTCTCACATTTTTTAAAACCGATATTTGCTGTTCAACAAGACTTCGCGGAGCCGCAACCAGCAAAACCTTCATCATCTTGCTGCCTTCTTTTTCCTCTAATTCTTCAATTTTAACAGCATCTAGCAAAGATTCTTTCAAATCATAGGGGACATATTTGGGGGCTTCCCATTGTATTCCTTCAGCTAATTCTTTTTCAGTCATCAATGGCGTGGTAATTTCCCGCACAATAACCTTTTGTCCGGTAATAGCAATAATACCGCCTCGCTCATATATTCTTTTTTTACGAAGCATTTTAGCTAAGGCCTGGCTTACTGCAGCAACATCTTTTATTTCGCCATATAAAATACTATCTGGTGGTGTTAAAACAATTCCAAAATTTTCCAGATGATAACCACCGCCAGTCTTGCTTAGTTGTACTGCTTTAATGGATCGGGCGCCAAAATCTATGGCCAGCATAAGTAGAAATGCTCCTTATAAAAATGTATATCGTATATCGTATACCGTATATCGTTTAATTATAATTTCGAATCAAAATAGTTGTTAGTCGATGGTATTTAGTCGTCAGTAAATTAAAATACAGTATTCAGTTGTCACGGTAGGACAGCCAGTTACCTGACTGCCCCCGTACAGATCCCAGCGTGCGGAACTACCGCACTGGGCTCTTCAGAAATACTCGCTTCCGTAAAAGTAAAACTAATAAGATAATTAA
>JAGPKD010000109.1 GCA_018054125.1 Candidatus Oleihabitans oleiphilus
TAATGCAGTTTTTGAGATATTAAAGAGGGAAAAAATTGAGATAGAAGGTAAACATGTGGTCATTGTAGGGAGAAGTAGTGTGGTAGGGAAACCCCTAGCGCTCATTTTACTCTTAAAACAACCTCAGGCCAATGCTACAGTAACTATCTGTCATTCCAGAACAAAGAATCTTGCTTCTTTCACCCAAAGAGGAGATGTAGTAGTAGCGGCAGCTGGAGTGGCTAAGTTGATTAAGAAGGATATGATTAGAGAGGGTACCGTAGTAATAGATGTGGGAACTAACGAAGTTGAGGGAAAACTGGTTGGTGATGTTGATTTTGAGGAAGTATCTCAGGTTGCTGCTAAAATTACGCCTGTTCCAGGGGGCGTAGGTCCGGTTACTAATATGATGCTTATGCAAAATACCCTGCAAGCTGCCCGGAAACAAGTTTTTAGTTAAAAGAAAAGGCCATTTAAGAAATAATAATTAGATAATTCATCAGCTTAATTAGTATATTTACTCTTATTTTTTTTACCCCTTTTCATTTTTTCCAGGTTAATTAGTAGGGCAGTAATATCAGCAGGCGTTATGCCTGGAATTCTCTTGGCCTGACCCAAAGAGATCGGTCTTATTTCCTTAAACCTTTGCCTCCCTTCGTGGGAAATTCCATACAGCTGAGCATAGTCAATATCAGCAGGTATTTTATAATTTTCAGTCTTTTTAAATCTTCTTACTTCTTCTTCCTGTCTTTTAATATAACCAGAGTATTTAAGCTCTATCTCAACCTGATTGATAACTTCTGCCTCCAATTTTGGTCTATTTGGATCTAAGATTACTGTATTAGCATAATTTAATTGGGGACGGGTAATTAAATCTGCCAGAGTAACCGGCTTCTGGATGGGAGATGAATTTAAGCTAACCAGTTGCTGATTGGTGAACTCATTGGGGTATATTTTTAATTGACTTAATCTTTCTATTTCCTTTTCTATAGCCTCTTTTTTAGCCAGAAATTTTTGATACCTTTCTTCGGAGATTAATCCATATTTATAACCATAAGGGGTTAATCTTAAATCAGCATTATCCTGGCGGAGTAAAAGACGGTATTCGGCTAAACCAGTCCTTAAACGATATGGTTCAGTAACGCTTTTAGTCACCAGGTCATCTATCTCTACCGCAATATAAGCTTGGGAACGATCAAGAATAAATGGTTCTTGACGAGTTAAAAACTGTACCGCATTTATTCCAGCAATAAGTCCTTGCTCAGCGGCCTCCTCATAGCCGGAGGTTCCGTTTATCTGTCCTGCTAAAAATAATCCCTTGATTTTTTTAGTCTCTAAAGAATATTTTAGTTGATAGGGAAGAATAACATCATATTCAATGGCATATCCATAACGTATTATCTGGCAATTTTCCAGCCCCTTGATGGTAGATAAGGCTTCCTGCTGAGCTAAGGGGGGAAGACTGGTGAAAAAACCCTGCAGATAAATCTCTTCCGTGGTTTCACTTTCTGGCTCAAGAAATAATTGATGGGAATTATGCTGAGGGAAACGAATAACCTTATCCTCAATAGAAGGACAATATCTGGTAGGAGCACTGTCTATTGTTCCATTGATTAAGGGAACCTGGTTTAGATATTTTTCTATTACTTGTTGGGTGGTGGCATTAGTTCTGGTAACATAGACCTTATATTTATTATAAATTTTCTTTTCCGATTCATAGGAGAAGGCAAGTGGTTCACTGGCACTTTGCTGTTCAGCTAAATCAGAAAAATCGATACTTCGCCTATCTATGCGAGGAGGGGTACAGGTGTTAAAGCGAGTCGTTTTAAAATCTAATGCTTTTAGTTGATTGGCAAGGGCAATAGAAGCCAGTTCCCCAGCTCGCCCGGCACTATACCGTATTTTTCCAATATAAATCATTCCATTTAGAAATGTTCCTGCCGTTAAAATAACAGTGGGAGAAAAAAATGACAATCCACTTTGGGTGACTACGCCCTCCATTTTATTATCGCTAATCAGTAACTGACCAACCATTTCTTGAACTAAAGATAGATTAGGTTGATTTTGAATGGTATGAATCATTTCCTCTTTGTATCTATTTTTATCAACCTGAGCTCTTAAGGCCCACATGGCTGGTCCTTTGCTGGTGTTGAGCATCCGAATATGCAAGGTAGTCTTATCAGTATTTTTAGCTAATTCTCCGCCTAAGGCATCAATTTCTCTTGCTACATGACCTTTCCCTGGACCACCTATAGAAGGATTACAGGGTAAGAGGGCAATGTTGTCCACATTGGAGGTAACCAGCAATGTTTTGGCACCACGGCGGGCAGCAGCCAGTGCTGCCTCACAACCGGCATGTCCGCCACCGATAACAATAACATCATATTGATAATGAGACATTAAAAATCTATTACTCCTCCTGCTGATATTAACCTCTTAAAGATAACATATTCTAAAAAATTTTACATCTTTTTTTCCCAGTAGTTCATTTCCATAACCAGTAACCTGTTGTTAAGCTTTAATGATTATTATTATCTGGAAATATGAGAACTAAGAACGGGAATCTCATTTTCTATTTAATCTCTCAGTAGATAAACAGAAAAATCTGCCAATTAAACTTGACAAAGAAAGAATCTGGTATTATTATGAATATGGGTTCAGTGAATATTAGTTCATGAAAAGATAATGTAATTTATTCATTAATTCAGGAACTAAAATGCCAAAATGTATTAATGGAATTGTAGAAAAAATTTATCAGGCAGCTTTTGATTTATTTACCACCAAGGGATACCAGCAGGTAACCATGAAAATGATAGCCCAGAATGCTGGCTTATCAGTTGGCACCTTGTACAATTATTTTATTAATAAGCAGGATTTATTCTTAAATGTTTTTAGGCAAAGTCTGGAACAGACTCATGCTGCTTTAGATGGAATCATAGAGCAAGGTGGAGACACCTATAAATTTATTACAGCCCTTTATGACGAAATGGTAAGGCTTAAGGAATTGGGAAGGGTTATTTTAAGCGAAAATATTGACCATGAAATTTTTAGCAAGATGCAAGATTACCTTTTCAGGCTGATGAGAACATTGGTTTATAAGGCAGAAGAGAAAAAAGATTTAAAAATAGCCGATAAAGATAAAGATAGGGTGATTCGTTTATTGATGATCACGCTCTATGATTTTACTCAGGAATTTCCGGAGGAAAAAGAGGAAAACATCGATTTTATCTGTCGTCTGGTAGAGAAGTTAAAATAAAATAAAATAAAATAAAATATAGAAAAGCTTGCTTATTAAATTACTATAATTTAAAAATATCTGAAATCTGTCTAAATTAGTTTTAAAAATTTGTTCAAATTATTAATATGTAGATGCCCGGTAAAAGGAGGGAATTAAAATGGCAATTAATTTTAATTTTGCCAAAAAGTTTGTATCCGAGCAGATTATTAAACAAGCCCTGCACTATCTGGAAAAGGACCCCGAGAAAAATTTGATTAAAGTACTAGACTTGGTTGATAAAGTAGCCCTAACTCAAAGACACCATGAAGAAATTGCTGCTATCAGAAAGGGTTATCAGGATAATCCAGTTATCCAGCAGTATGTTCGGAAACTTACCCAGGTTGCCCGTAGCTACCAAGACGGAATGATTATGAACTTCTTTGTTAATGCCGGATTAATGGGTATTCCCAGACAGGAGGAAGTAGCTCGCCAGCTGGGAGTCAATGTTCCCTGGACTATCCTGATTGACCCGACCAGTGCCTGTAATTTAAACTGTATCGGTTGTTGGGCTGGCAAGTATAAAAAGAGTGACAGCCTGGAGGTAAGTACCATTGATCGGATTATAACAGAAGCAAAGGAGATGGGTATCTATTTTATCACCTTATCTGGTGGAGAACCCACCCTATATCCGCACCTCTTTGAAATTTTAAAAAAGCATTCTGATGTGGCTTTTATGATGTATACCAATGGTACTTTAATTGATGATGAGATGGCCGATAAGATGGTAGAGGTAGGTAATATCAGTCCGGCTTTCAGTCTGGAGGGATTTAAAGAGTCTACTGATGCCCGTCGAGGAGAGGGCACCTATGATAAGATAATGGCGGCTATGGATAGGCTTCGGGAGAGGGGAGTTATCTTTGGTATCAGTCTTACCGTAACCAGACAGAATGTTGATGAACTATTTGGCACTGATGACTTTATTGACCATATGGTAGAAAAGGGAGCTATCTATGGATGGTCCTTCCATTATATTCCGGTGGGTAAAGATACTGACTTTGATATGATGATTACTCCAGAGCAAAGGGAAATGTTGGCTTATCGGGTTCCTGAAATACGAGCAAAAAAGCCTATCTTTT
>JAGPKD010000110.1 GCA_018054125.1 Candidatus Oleihabitans oleiphilus
GACGGTTCTTTTGACACTAGTCAAAACTATCTCCCCAGCATTATTTCTGCTCACTTCTATTTATTATACTGAAAAATGTAAACTTTCTTTCAATTAATCCTGCGGGTAGAAGTGAATGAGATTGCTTCGTCGCTTTGCTCCTCGCAATGACAAAAAGAGTATATCGTATAACGTATAAGGTATATCGTTTAAATATAGTTGTTGGTCGTTGGTATCGGGTATTTAGTTTGCTTATTACTTATTACTGGTTACTTATTACTGAATTCGCTCCTCGCAATGACAGAATCGTATACCGTATTACGTATAACGTATAACGTTACGAGATATTCAGGGGAAGCGTCCCCTGAAACCCCTCATCATCACCCTCACCTTACCTCTCCCTTCTAAGGGAGAGGATTAGAGAGATGGTGTAAAAATATATTGTTTCTTATCTAAAAAGAGTATTTTATAGTATCAGAATTTTTTTGAAATTCCGATACTAAAATATAGTCGTTTGTTGTTGGTCGTTAGTCGTTAGTATCTGGTGACATTTAGTCTATCTATTCTTATTTTCTTTTACTTATTACTGATTACTCATTACTTATTACTCATAAATGAATTTAAACTTTATCTGAAAACTGACAAATAGTCCAAAGATTGTCAAAAGAACCGTCCCTATGACACGCATAGTTGTTCTAAAAAAGCAAGACTTTGCTGGAGAATATGATTAGCATTAACAGCATGACCAGTATTTTCGGCAGTTAATTTTAGTTCATAATGAATACCTTTCTGGCGTTGAGTTATATATTTATTGGAGTGTGACTTAATAAATTTTTTTACTTTATACTCTATGGGCGAGCCAACTTGATATTTAAGGGAAAAATAATGAGGCGTTATCCTGACCTTAGTAATCCCTTGATTTTTTAATTTTAATTTTAGGCTAATAACAAGCAATAAATTTTCCACTTCTTCAGGATAAGGACCATAAATATCCTGTAGCTCTTTTCTAATATCCATTAGTTCTGCTTCTGTTTTTATTTGACTTAATTTTTGGTAATAACTAACTCTTAGCTCCGGATTAGCAATATAATATTCTGGAATATAACTGGCCAGCTTAACTTCAATCTCAGGTTCTTTTTCCTGAGAGCTGGCAGCGGCAGAATCAGTATGGAGCAACTGGTTAACACTATCCTGCAGTAACTGACAGTAATAATTAAAACCAACTTGGCTGACAAAACCATGCTGCTCGTTACCCAATAAATTACCAGCACCTCTTATTTCTAAATCTCGCATAGCCAGGCGAAAACCGGAACCTAAGTCACTAAACTCCTGGATAGCTTCCAACCGCTTTTTAGCATTATCAGTTAACATTGCTTGGGAAGGATAAAGTAGATAAGCATAAGCCCTTCGATCACTGCGACCAACTCGTCCTCTAAGCTGATATAATTGTGCTAAACCAAATTGATGCGCATCATCAATAATAATGGTATTAACATTGGGAATATCCAGACCAATCTCAATGATGGTAGTACAAAGCAAAACATCGTACTTCCGATTCAGAAAATCAATCATGATATTCTCCAGCTGCTCCTCTGGCATTTGACCATGAGCTATGACAATTCTAGCTTCCGGTAGCAGAAGTTTTAACTTTTCACAAACATTATCAATATCCTGCACTCGATTATGAACATAATATACCTGGCCTTCTCTTTCCAACTCTCTTCTTATTGCCTGGCAAATAATTTGGTCTGTTTTTTCTCTAAAAAAAGTAACAATAGGTAGACGTAATTCTGGCGGGGTATTGATAATACTCATCTCTCTTACCCCGGTTAATGAGAGATACAGAGTTCTGGGAATAGGAGTAGCAGTTAAGGTAAGAGAATCTATCTGTTCTTTTAATTTTTTTATCCTTTCTTTATGAGAAACCCCAAAACGTTGCTCTTCATCCACCACCAGTAAACCAAGGTCCTTAAATGCTACGTCTGACTGAATAAGGCGATGGGTACCAATAATAATATCAATATTACCTTTTTTCAAACTAGCAATAATCTCCTGCTGTTCTTTCTTAGACCTGAATCTGGAAAGCATCTCAATTTTCACTGGAAAAGTCTTCATTCTTTCTCTAAAATTCTCCCAGTGTTGTTGAGCCAGAATGGTAGTAGGAGCAAGAACTGCTACCTGTTTACTATCCATCACTGCTTTAAAAGCAGCTCTAATTGCTATTTCCGTCTTGCCATAACCAACATCTCCACATATCAGGCGTTCCATAGGCTGGGCTGATTCCATGTCTTTTTTGACCTCCTGAAAGGCTTTTTCCTGATCTGGAGTTTCTTCAAAAGGAAAAGCCATTTCCAATTCCTGTTGCCAAACAGTATCATTAGAAAAAGAAAAACCGGGCATACTCCTTCTCCTGCGGTACAACTCATATAATTCCCAGGCTACCTTTTGAATAGATTCCTTTACTCTCCTTTTGGTTATGCCCCAGGAGCCATCTCCCAGACGATTCAGTTTAGGTGGTGCCCCGTCCACACCAATATATTTGTGTATCAGAGCTAATTGTTCTACCGGGACATAAAGTTCATCAGAAGAGGCATATTTTATTAAAATATAATCCTTGCGAATACCCTCGGTAAGTCTTGATTTAATACCGGCATAACAACCAATACCATGGTTGATATGAACCACATAATCTCCCATTTTTAATTCATCTATCTGATAAAATGGTTTACCCTGAAATCTGGAAGGTTTATACCTCTTATCTCTTTCCTTCCCAAATATTTCCTGTTCGGTAATAACAGCAAGATTTAAGGAGGGAATGGAAAAACCATAATTAACCGGTCCATAACTCAAACATATCGTTCCAGGATCCAAATCTACTTCTGGTAAAGCTGTCAATTGATAGCCAGTAAAACCACGATCCTCCAATATTTCTGCTAACCGTAATGCTCGGCCTTGATTACCGGTTAAAATCAGAATATTCTTCTTTTCCTGCTGCCATCTTCTTATATCTTCAAAAAATAAATCTAAATTGCCAAAATAATTTTGAGCAGGTTCAGTTACTATTTGATATTCTGTGTAACCAGCTATGCTTTCTCCCTGCTGTCTATCCTGTTGATTATGATTAGCAATCCATTGTTCTATAGTCACTAACCGTTTTTTTTGATAAAGTAGCCCTTTAAGCTGCTTCCAGCTTAAGTAGTAATATTCTGGTGGTAATAAATCTTTATCGACACTCTTCTGTTTTTCCCAAAAACATTGCTGGCATTCCCTTTCAAAATCCTGTACACTCTTTTCCAAGTCGGCAAAGTTTTGAATAAAAATATCAGTTTCAGCCGGTAAATAATCAAAAAAAGAGTTCACTGCTCTCTCATTTTTATCCGAGGGAGAATATAATTCTCTCTGAGGAAGTAGCAATATTTCCTCAATTTTTTTAATGGAACGTTGTGATTCTAAATTAAAAAAGCGCAATGACTCTATTTTATCACCATTTAATTCTATTCTTACTGGGTTTTCCTCAGTAAAGGGAAATAGGTCTATAATCCCTCCTCGTTGACTGAATTGCCCCGGTGATTCAATCATTACTGAATGCTGATAACCTTGCCTGATAAGATAATCAAGAAATAATTCCATTTTTAATTCTTTTTCTCGTTGTAAGGACCAGAATTGCCTGCTAAAATCGTCTGGTGATACCATTTTAGTTAAAATGGCACGATAACTGCTCACTATTATAATGGGTAAAGATTCCTCTGGTTGGTTCTGCTGAGGGAAGTTTTGTTGAGTGAACTTCTTAATATTTATTAAGTGTGACAGAATCTTGATTCTCTCTCTGACAATTTGGGGATCAAGTTGAAGGTCCTCATAAGGTAGAATTTCATAAGGAGGGAAGAGAAAAATATGCTTATTTTCCTGCTCACCAGTAAAACTGAAAAGGTCCTGGTAAAAATGTAAGGCATCTTCAGTATGGTTAGTTAAAAAAAGTAATACCGAATCAAATTTAACTTGCCTAATCAGAGAAGCAAAGAAAAAGGAGAGGGCGCTTCCCAGTAATCCTTTTATATTTATATTTATAGGCACTTCCTTCTTTTGCTCAGTCCTAAAATCATTTAAGAGTTGGGTATAGACCGTATTTTTTTCCCATAAATTTTTTAATTTCATTTGATTACACCAAAAAAAGAAAAACTTTGAATTTAATTAAAGAAGGGGAAGAGGGGTAAGATATTCAAGGGGAAAGATCTCTCTTTAATATCCCTGAAATATCCCTGAATTAAGATCTAATATTTATTTGTCTTTTGAATATTTCTTCTTTACTATTTTTTACAATTTTTTACCATAAATACTACCG
>JAGPKD010000111.1 GCA_018054125.1 Candidatus Oleihabitans oleiphilus
TATAGATATTCTCGGATTGTGGATTTCGGGGATTATTGGAGAGAGGAATTAATACGGCTATTAAAGTATAACAGCGTGCCAACGGTTGCAAAATTAATGGGGACAAGCCATACTACTGTTTATGATTATCTAAAAAAACAAAGCATACAACAGAAAACTTCCAAGTAAAACAACCAACCCCCTTCATTAACTACCTATGAAGGGGACAAAAAGAAGTTTAGACCATGCTACTATCCATTAGCCAAGAGAAATTTGGGATTTCTCTTGGCCTTTTTTTTACCTTTTATAAAACATTATCTTGGGTATCTATCAACCTCCTTTACTTTTTTAAACTATATTTTCGGTAGACACCTCCCATCACACTATTTAATTTACTAAAATTCAATTAATATGCAAAAACAAAAGAAAATAGATTTACTATAAGTTAATTATAAAGCAACATTTACTAAATGTCAACAATAATAATGAATAAAAGTAAAATAATTGATAAAATAATAATAAAATAAATTGACAATTAGTAAAACTTGTTATATTATATACTCAAGGAGGTGATAGATAATGAGTTTTGACTTAAGTGAATTTATTAGAATAGAGATAGCCAAAAAAAATATAAAAGCAATTGATTTAGCAAATGCACTAAACAAATCACCATCTTATATCAGCAAGATGCTTAAAAACAACATTATTCCAGATTACGAGGACTTAAAAATCATAGCCAAAATACTAGACATAAATTATCCTTTTTTACTCTTCCAAATAGGGATCCTTGATGAATCAGATATAAAACATATAATTGCCTGCAATACTCTTAAGGAATACTTGGGAGAATTACTGAAAGTAAATGATATGGAAGAGGAAAAGGTTAATGCTTTTATTAACTTCCTTGAGACCAATAAGGAGAATTTGGGAGATAACTTGACAGACGAACTACTAAATAACGTAAAAGATGCATTAGGGGAGAACTTTATCTATCCAGATTATGCAACCCCTTATACCGAGGATTCCTATTACGGATTAAAAAAAATAAGGAACCTTAGGCTAGCCACTGGGGAATATGTGAGAAGTAAGTTCAGGAAGTTGCCTTTATATACTGCACTAAATAACGGACCAATAACAGGTAGGGAAATGGGATTTGATTTTAGCCTTTTAAAGGAAGAAATAGAACCAGATAGTGAAGTGGTGTGGTTTAAACTTGATGATAAGGAGTACTGCTACCTTGTTAATCTTGGACAATACAAGGATAAAGATAAAATACTTTTTCAAAGGGGTGATGCAATATACGTCGGAAAATACAATTATCAGGAAAAAACCATGGTCTTGACTGACGTTATGAATGCAGTTTCAAGGGAAGTAGACGATACACCTATTATTCTAACTAATACAAAAAGCATAAAGATTATTGGCAAAGTTTTATTTGAGTTTAAAATAGGATAACTTATTAGGTAAATAATTATTTACTAACAAAAACTGAATAAAAAAAATCAAAGCATACTAACAGAGCAAAACCAGGTCAAAGGATATTTTATCTTTGGCTTTATTTCCTGTTAGTATTTTTGTTTTTTAAGAAAGGAGAGAAGAAATATGTATTATTCATTTGATGGAACGATTCTTGACAGAACGTATGCAAAAAATTTTATATTGCCAATTTATATTGACGAGACAACTATAAAAGATTTTAACTTTGAGTATGTGGCTGAAATACATATACAAGAAGTTGGATCAACCATGATAAGAACGGAAAATTTTTTAGACTTAATGAGTCTAGTAGAATTTTTCATAAACAAACATTCTAATCTGATATCAGAAGAAGCATTAGAGAAGTTTAAAAGAGATGAAAGGAAAATATTGACTAATGCTATTAACAAAACAAAGGAATTAGTTGAAATTGAGGTATCCAAGTTTGATGAAGCACAGAAGTGGTTAATCCACGCTTTTCGATACGACACAATTAAAAAAAGATTTTCTGATAATTATGCAAATCTCCTATATGAAATATAACAGACATGGAGGATAGCGGAGTTTTGGGAGAAGGGGATATGCAAGATTGGAGGGCAAATGGTTACAAAAAGCCCTCCCAAATATAAGAAGGGAGGTGACTTAAATGACAAAAAAAGGCCATAAAGATTTATGTATGGATGTCTATTTTAGAGATGACTATATCGAAATAAATCCCTATACAGGAGATGAAATGGGAGTTATTAATCCATATACAGGAGAAATAATTCCCTTAAGAAAGATGAGAAGACGTAAACATAGCAATCCTTATGAATATGAAACTCAGGGATTTGAACCATATGAATAAATCAAATCAGGGGCAACAATAAAACTAATAAAAAGACTTAATATAACATAAAGAAAGTATCTTAATAAAGCACATTTAAAATACATACCAAAACACTAAAATACAGCATGCCCCTTTGTTTAATAACAAAGGAGGCATGAAAATGATGATTAAATTATGTTTAGATACTCAAAAGTTTAGTAAGAAGCCGACAGAAGAAGAGATTGCAAAAATAGCAGCACGAATTGGATGTCATGTCAAAGAAATTTCTGTAAAGGATTTTGCCAAAAGCATAATAATACCAAATGGCAAAACTTATTCACCATCGGTTTTTAAGGATGGGCAGAGAAGTATTAAGAACTGGATAAGTCAACAAATATTTGTTGTTGATATTGAAAATGATTCGCTGGAAAATGTGTTAGATACTTGTGAAAGGGTAAATCTATTCCCTTCATTTATATACACGCCCTTTAATTCAGATAGTGGGTTTAAAATGGTTTTCGTTATGGATGAGGTGATTCAGGATATCAGGGTTCGCAACCTAGTAATTAGATCACTGTTGGAAGTTTTTCCACAGTCCAAAACAGAAACAAGGGATCCTTCGAGAATAATATACGGTGGTAGGGAAGTTATTTATGAAAACTTTTCATATGTAGAATCAATACCGAATCTTATATTTGCTGCATGTTCAGTAATTAGAAATAGTACTAATGCATCGAGAAACATGTATAATTTTTGCAGAGATGTTGGAATTGACATGGAGAATGGTTATCCAAAGTTTTTTACGTTTCATGATGAAAAAGATATGCCTGAAGTTAATCGTAGCAATGTTTATGTATCAGTGACTAAAAAGTGTATGTCCTTAATTAATAATATATATAATAGTACACTTTTTAGTCATATGGGGTATGTAATCTATTTTTGTTACAATAATACGCAGGAGTATTTTTTTGAAAAGGAAAACGACTTTGCCCCCCGCTTTGATATTAAGAAGGAAAATACTAAGACGTATCTTATAACGGCTTACCCCTTTGAAAATCTATATAAAAATTGTCGATTATACCGGGAAGCAATAGATGGTAAGTATTGGTTGTACCACAATGAAATGTTTGGTCTCATGTCCAACCTTTTGAAAATAAAAGGTGGAGTAACGAAAGTAGATAAGATTCTAAACAGCCGTGAAGAATATAAGGTGAAAAACTATAGTTGGTGGGTTATGAAGAATCAAATTCTCAAAGGTAAATATGCTCCTTCTAGGTGCGAAAGTTATTGTCCATTTGTTAAAGACTGCAAACATGGAATTAATATGATAGAACAAGGAAAATTATTCAAGGGAAGAATTCAAGTAGTTGGTAAAAGAAAAACTAAAAGTATAGAAGAGGCAAGAAAAGAATTATCCAATATTGTTAGTGAAATAATTGCCTCTCCACAAAAGGGGATTTATGTTATAAAGGCACCAGCAGGGTTAGGGAAAACTGAAGAATACATAAATGCAAGTATAGATAATAAATTGACGATAGCAGTACCTACACATAAATTAAAGGACGAGGTAAGCGAGAGATTGGCAAAAGCAGGAGTACACCATTATGCTGTCCCCCAACTTCCTGATATTGAACCTGAAAAACGCAATAAGTTAGATAGGCTCTATGATACAGGATCCTTTAAAGGAGCAAATACGTATTTAAGACAATTAGCAAAGAAAAATGAAGTAATAGCAAAATATATTAAGGACTTGAGGCGAGTAAAAAAATCTGAGAACCAAACTATCTTAACTACTCATCAAAGGATATTTTTTGAAAAGGACTTCAATGATACACTAATAATAGATGAAGATATTGTTCTAAATGGAATGTTCCCAATTTCATCTATGTCAATACAAGACATGGTTATACTTAGCCAACTGGTGTATTGGAATTGTCAATATTTTTGCAGTCTGAAAACACACTAAATTTTAATACCGAAGATTTACAGGCATATTTTTAGATTTTGAACCGGAGGCAACCGTAGCCATCGCATTGGCGGCTTGCCCTTTAC
>JAGPKD010000112.1 GCA_018054125.1 Candidatus Oleihabitans oleiphilus
ATTTCAGATATCCATGGCAATGCTGAGGCTTTACAGGTAGTACTTCAGAAGTTAGAAGGTGTAGACCGATTATTTTGTTTGGGAGATATAGTAGGATATGGAGCTGACCCGGTTTACTGTATTGACAAGATGAAAGAAATAGGGTGTCCCTGTCTTAAAGGAAATCATGAAGGGGCTATTACTGGCGAATTAGATTTATATTATTTTAATGAGGAAGCTCGACAGGCAATTCAATGGACTAAAGGACAATTAAAAGAGCATGATTTTAAATACTTAAACGGACTTCAGAAAAAAATTAACATTTTCCAAAATGTACTGGGAGTGCATGGAAGCCCTCGCCAACCTCTGTGGGAATACATTTTAGATAAACAGACTGCCGAAGAAATTTTTACCGAGTTTGATTTTAAAATATATTTTGTGGGACATAGTCATGTTGCTGGTTATTTTTCCTACCATCGGCAAAATAAAATAGTTCGTTATGTCAGTGCCGCTCGGGGAGCTGAGCTAAATTTAGAGGAGAATCATAGTTATATCATCAATTGTGGTAGCGTGGGTCAACCTAGAGATGGAAATCCTCAAGCCAGCTTTGTTGTCTTTGATACTGAGAAACAGGCGGTCAGTATCAAGCGGATTGATTATCCCATTGAAAAGGCGCAGGATAAGATTAGGAAAGCCAACCTTCCTGAGTTTTTGGCAGGGCGATTGGCTATAGGAGTATAAGGTAGAGGTAAGTTTCAATAATGAAGGAAGCCATGTTTTATAAGAAATTAGCAGACCATAAGGTAAAATGTACCCTTTGTGCCCATCAATGCGAAATTGCCTCCGGGAAAAGGGGGATATGTAGGGTAAGGGAAAATCAGGAAGGTGTTTTATATAGTTTGAATTACCAACGATTGATTGCTGAACATATAGACCCTATTGAGAAAAAACCCTTGTTTCATTTCTATCCCGGGACTCAATCCTATTCTATTGCGGCGATGGGATGTAATTTTCGTTGTTTGCACTGCCAGAATTGGTCTATTTCCCAGGTGAGAAAGGATATTATAGAAGGAGAGAAAGTTTCACCGGAGAGAGTGGTGCAAGCTGCTTTACATAGTGGTTGTTCATCAATTTCCTATACCTATACCGAACCAACTATTTACTTTGAAACGGCTTTTGAGATCTCCCGTCTTGCCCAGCAGAAGGGATTAAAGAATGTTTTTGTTACCAATGGTTACCTTAGTTCAGAGGCCCTCCATTATATTGCTCCTTATCTGGATGCGGCAAATATCGATTTAAAGGCGATGAGTGATAAATTTTATCGAGAAATTTGTGGTGCGAGATTAGAACCAGTTTTAGAATGCATCAGGCAATATTATGAGCTAGGAATCTGGATTGAAATTACTACCTTAATTATTCCCGGATATAACGATAAGGAGGAGGAATTAGCACAAATAGCCGAATTTATTGCTGATATAGACCGAGGGATACCCTGGCGTGTTACTGCCTTTTATCCCACCTATCAATTGAATGATGCATCTCCTACTCCTTTATCTACTCTAAGGCGTGCTTATCAAATAGGAAAAGAAAAAGGACTTTATTATGTCTATCAAGGTAATGTGGGAGAGGGGGAAAATACTTTTTGTCCTTCCTGTGGCCAGTTGTTGGTAAGTCGCAGATATTTTAGTGTTGCTAATAAAATAAAAAATGGGAAATGTCCCTTCTGTGGGGAAAAGATTCAGGGAATTATGTCAGTGTCAGGGGACGGTCCTTTGACAGATTAACAAAATGTTAACACGAAGGGCAGAATACCATGTGTTTAGGGGTTTACTCATGGATGAATGTGAATGTAAATTCGCTCGAAGGGATCGAGCTTAGCTCGAAAGGTGGAAAAGTGCCATGGGCTTGCTCATGGGGTTTCCACTAGTTCCTAGCTAATTTATAAGGGGGGAAAAAGATTGTTTAGAGTTAAGTAATAGGAAAACCACTCCCTCTGAATAGTGCTTAAGTTAAGTAAATATTTAATAGAAAGGACAATAAATATGAAAGTACTTCTGGTTTACCCGGAACATCCAGAGACTTTCTGGAGTTTTAAACATGCTTTAAAATTTATTTCTAAAAAGTCGAGTCTCCCTCCTCTGGGGCTTTTAACGGTAGCAGCCCTCTTACCTCCCGAGTGGGAGAAAAAATTAGTGGATATGTCAACCACCGAATTAGAAGATAGAGAGATTAAGTGGGCGGATTATGTCTTTATTAGTGCTATGTCTATCCAAAAAGAGGCAGCAAAGAAGGTAATAGCAAGGTGTAAAAGTTTGGGGGCTAAAATTGTGGCTGGTGGACCTCTTTTTACCTCTGAATACGAAGATTTTAAGGAAGAAGTGGATCATTTTATACTTAATGAGGCCGAAGTTACCCTTCCCCTATTTTTAAAGGATCTAGAGGCTGGTTATCCTCAACCTATTTACACCTCGGAGGACTGGGCCGATCTAGAGAAAACTCCCATCCCCCTTTGGGAGTTAGTGGACTTCCGTAAATATGCCACCATGGGTATTCAATACTCTCGAGGCTGCCCTTTTAATTGTGATTTTTGTGATGTTACTCTACTTTTTGGGCACAAGATGAGGCTAAAAACCGAAGAACAAATATTAGCTGAATTGGATAGTCTGTACTCAAGGGGATGGAGGGGGCCCATATTTATTGTGGATGACAATTTTATTGGGAATAAAGAAAAGATAAAAAGAGAAGTGCTACCGGCGATAACTGGTTGGATGAGGGAACGGGGATACCCCTTTTCCTTTACTACCCAGACTTCCATAAATCTTGCTGATGACGAA
This sequence comes from Candidatus Oleihabitans oleiphilus, assembly GCA_018054125.1. Classification (GTDB taxonomy): domain Bacteria; phylum Atribacterota; class Phoenicimicrobiia; order Phoenicimicrobiales; family Stramentimicrobiaceae; genus Oleihabitans; species Oleihabitans oleiphilus. The sequence continues at coordinate 2,814 of JAGPKD010000112.1, forward strand.
GAACTCCTGCAATTGATGGTGGAGGCAGGTTTTGGTTCAGTATTTGTGGGGATCGAGACTACTAATGAAGAAAGTTTAACCGAATGCCATAAATTCCAAAACAAGAATCGTGATTTAATAGATTGTGTCAAAAAGATTCAAAAGTTCGGTTTAGTAGTTAACGGGGGATTTATTGTGGGCTTTGATAGTGACTCACCAGCTATTTTTGAAGAGCTAATTAAATTCATCCAAAAAAGCGGGATCGTTAGTGCGATGGTGGGATTATTAAATGCCCCTCGGGGTACTAAGTTATATCAGCGGCTGATTAAAGAGAATAGATTATTAAAGGAGACCTCCGGAGATAATACCGATTTTTCTATTAATTTTATCCCTAAAATGAATTATAAAACGCTTATTGAGGGTTATAAAAAGGTGGTAACTACCATTTATTCCCCTAAATATTATTATGAGCGCCTGCAGATCCTTTTAAAAGAGATCAAGCCGGTACAAAAACCTAAATATCAATTTCACTTTTATTATCTAACTGCTTTTTTTAAGTCTATTTGGCAGTTAGGGATAATAGGGGAAGAAAGATTTTATTATTGGAAGCTCTTTTTCTGGTCCTTATTTAGACGTCCGCAATTTTTCCCTTTGGCTATAACCTATGCAGTCTATGGATTTCATTTTCGAAACGTTTTTAAAAAACTCCCAGGATGTCTTACTGACTTAGTTAGCTAATATTTTGGAATGGTACTTTAGATAATAGAGGTTTTGGGTCTTTTGTAATTCTATTTCCAATAATTAATAAAATAAAGAGCTTAAGTGAAGGAAATAAATTTTTAGAAATATTTATTACCTATTCTGGCGGTTCTTTGGTATATTTTTGGTATATTATTTATTATTATAAAGATGACCTTTATAATAAAATTGCCTTAAGTAATGAAGATTTTATGAAAAAGATCGAAAAATATATCTATTTTATGGAAGAGATAGAGAAACTCAATAGACAACATTTATTAAGATTAATGATATTTTTAAGTTATTAAAATAAATTAAGTGAAGAATTTTATGGAAGCTTATTATTCAAGAAAATATGTAAGAATATTTAATGGAGATGTTATTGAAGTATTAAACGCACTTCCCCAAGAATGCATTGATCTTATTTTTGCAGACCCACCTTATAATTTATCCAATGGCGGATTTACTTGTCATGCAGGTAAGAGGGTTAGTGTAAATAAAGGCAAATGGGATAAAAGTAAGGGAATAGAAGGAGATTTTAATTTCCACTACAAATGGATAGAAGCCTGCAGAAGAGTTCTTAAACCAAATGGTTCTCTATGGATTTCTGGTACCTATCATTCTATTTATACTTGTGGATACATATTACAAAAACAAGGCTGGCATTTTATTAATGATATTTGTTGGTTCAAGCCAAATGCTTCTCCTAAT
>JAGPKD010000113.1:0-1234 GCA_018054125.1 Candidatus Oleihabitans oleiphilus
TTAGATAACATGATATTCTAGTACCATATGCCTCTCTTTATACAAATTAAGACCTTATTTTTTAACTAGAATTTACTATATACTAAATACTAAATACGATATACTCAATACTGATAAGAGAGGGGTTCTCAAGGGGAAGGATTCCCCTTGAATATCCTGAATTAGATTTTAATCTTAAGATAGAGCATAATTCCCATAGTTTCTATACCTTTAAAAATATCATTAGGAGTAGAAATGGCTCTTCTCTTAATTCTGGATAGAGAGCACAAAGCTTTGTGGGTAAAGGCCAAAAACAAACCTCGAGATAACCGCTGGTGTTTACCAGAAGTAGAAGATCCTATTAACAAACCTTCCAATCGTCTGAATGTAGAACTTTTAGCGAAACAGGCTTTTATTCCCTTAAAGTCAAGTTTGATTGGTAGAAAAAGTATTTTAGACCTCTATCATAATGAGCAGCAACTTTATCTTTTTTTGTGTGCTGGCAAAGAATCATTAGAAGTTCAATTTGATTTAACTAAATATCGAGATATTCAATGGATTCCTATTAATTGTATTAGTGAATTGGAATATTGGTCCCATCTTTCTGTTAAATCAATTATGGAAGCCTACTACGATATTTTATTAACTGGTTTTACTATTCCAAAGTGTCACTTTCATATTGTTAAAAATGGATATGAGAGAAAAGAAATTGAAGATTATAATCAATCGCTCCTTGAGGGTAAGAAAAAAATACTGATTGAGCTAAAAGATCAATACACTTTATACCATCAGCCTGTTCCAGAAGCCGGTGATTACGCCTTTTTAAATAATTGGCAAGGAATACCTATTGCAGTGTTAGAAATTACTGAGGTGACTGTAGAATCATTTGAGAAGATTGGTAATCTATTCAAAGAATTAGATAACCAGCGAGAGCTGACTGCTGAAGATTGGATAGAACAATATAGAAAAACTTTTCTTAAGTGGTGTAAAAAATATAACAAAAAATTTTCTATTAACAAATCAGTTGTAGTATCACAATTTAAAATAATCCATCGTTTTGATGATAAAAAAATAGAACACTTAAAAAAACAAAAATAAGGATTAAAGATAATATATCAAATAGGTAAGTAAGTATTATAACTTAATCTTGAATTTATTCAGGGGTTCTCAAGGGGAAGGATTCCCCTTGAATATTGGAATTGCCAAGCAATTTCGATATTCTTAAAGATACCAAAATAGATATTAAAGATAATAT
>JAGPKD010000113.1:1334-4235 GCA_018054125.1 Candidatus Oleihabitans oleiphilus
AGGGAAGACATTTTTACTAAATATCAATGTTAAATCTTGATTTTAATTTATAATTCAGGGGTTCTCAAGGGGAAGGATTCCCCTTGAATATTGGAATTGCCAAGCAATTTCGATATTCTTAAAGATACCAAAATAGATATTAAAGATAATATAGGGAAGACATTTTTACTAAATATCAATGTTAAATCTTGATTTTAATTTATAATTCAGGGGTTCTCAAGGGGAAGGATTCCCCTTGAATATTGGAATTGCCAAGCAATTTCGATATTCTTAAAGATATTAAAGGTAAAATGCAAAAGATAAGATATGAAAGAGATTAATATTACTAAATACTAATACAGAGTTCGATTTTTATTCAGGGGTTCTCAAGGGGAAGGATTCCCCTTGAATATCCCTGTTGACTCGGACCGGGATTAAACTCTTGTTCTAGATCTAAATATTATAAATTATTTATTCGAGTATAATTTGTAATTTATAGAATCTTAGAATCATACAGTACATGTTATGAATTATTAGAATGATTAAGAAGATATAAACGTAACATATTTAAGGTTCGACGTGCAGAACGCAAACGAATGGTCTGCCTATCTTGATGTAGTTGATGTTTCTGGACTAAAGTACTTTCTCCATCAGCCAGGGCTATATAAACTAACCCAACCGGTTTTTCTGGACTGCCACCTCCTGGTCCGGCAATACCAGTGATACTTAAGCCAATATTACTAAAGCACTTTTTGCGAACACCCTCTGCCATAGCACGAGCTACCTGTTCGCTAACCTGTCCATAGCGAATCATAATATCAGGTGAAACTTCCAATAATTTCTCTTTTAGCTCACCATCATAACTAATAATGCCACCTTTAAAATAGTCTGAACTACCAGGGACCGAAGTGATCATTTCCCCTAACATCCCACCAGTGCAGGATTCTGCTACTGCCAGGGTTAACTTCCTGCTCCTAAGTAGATTGCCAATCACTTCTTCTAAAGATTGTTGGTCAAATCCAAAGATATAATTTCCCAGTATGTTTTTAAGCTGTTCAGTAGCCTGGTCCAATATTACAGTTGTTTCTTGCGGTGTATCGGCTTGAGCATTTAGCTGAATTTGAATATCTTCAGGACTGGCATAAATACCGATATCAAGCTGCTTGTTTTCCTGAATAAATTTTTTTATCTTATCATTAACTGTAGATTCACCAAGACCGCTTACTCTAATGATTCTTGATTGTCTTTGCTTGAGGTGAGGAAATTTCTTTTGTAAAAAAGGAATAATTTCTTTAGCTAATAAATTTCTCATTTCCAAAGGAACACCCGGTAGAGCTATAATTATTCTTTCCTCTTTTTCCAGGATCATAGCTGGGGCAGTGCCATAGGGATTGAGAATGCAATGAGCACCTTCTGGTAAAAAAGTCTGTTTTAAATTACTGGGGGAAATATTAACTCCAATTCGATTAAGTATGCTGGACATATTCTTTTCTGCCTCAGGGTACTTAACCAGATTAACCTGAAGTGCTTTAGCAATAGATTGAAAAGTAATATCATCTTCAGTGGGGCCTAATCCTCCAGTAGTGATAATAATCTGGGAGCGTTGAAAGGCTTCTTTTAGGAGTGCTATCAATTCCCCTTCCTCATCACCAATTGCTGATATACGATGTACATTCAGGTTAATTTCTCTTAATTTCTTAATTATATAATTAGCATTGGTATCAATAATACTGCCAAACAGAATCTCATTCCCGATACTGATAATCTCTACCTTCATTTTTTATTTTACCTTTCTTTTTATCATTTATAGATTTGCCTTTGGTAGAATCTCACCTTCTCCCATTCCTCTCCCTTTGAGGGAGAGGTTAGCTGATGGTGAAATTCTCTCTGGTTATTAACCTTTAGTATAAATTTAGCCTAATTTTATAAAGTTTTTTTTATTTTCTGCACCAAAAGGTGAGCCTGTCTTATTGGTTCTGGGATACGGTAATTAGTGGTGCAGGAAAGGGTAATTTCAATAGTCTTCTCCAGATTTATACCATTACCCGGGGAAACAAAGATCGGTTTAACATTATTTTTCGTTCTTAACACTGCTCCAATAATGCTTCCTTTCTGCAATAAAAGAGAATAAGAACCTTTTTGTTTCTCTGGATTGTGATAACTACCAATTAAATGAGATTTGGCGCAGCCAATAGTTGGTTGATTTAGTAACAATCCCATATGAGTAGCAATACCCATTCTCTTGGGGTGGGCAATACCCTGTCCATCGAAGAAGATAATATCAGGATTCCATTTAATTTTTTGGAATAACTCCACCAATACTGGCCCTTCTCGAAAAGTAAGTAGACCTGGAATATAAGGGAAATTCACTTCTCTTACTAGGTAATCATAATCCAGCACAGTTAACTCAGGATATTTTAATATAGCAATACCACCAATAATTAGTTGTTTAGTATAGCTGGCATCTACACCGGCAATCAATCTTATATTCTTAAAGGTGGGAGAAAGTAATATATTTTTGGATAACCTTTCCTGGCACCTTAGGGCCTCTTTAGGCTGAATATCCCAGCGATGCAATATTTGAACTTGCACAATATTTCCCCTTAAAAAGAAAAATTAAAATTATTAACTTAGAGCTATTGTCTTTTTTTTATATTTTAACATATATTACGATTGATAAAGAAGAAATAGAAAAGATTAAAAAAAATATTGTAGAAAAAATTTCAATATTAATAAAATAAATTATAAGATAAGTTGTTGAGAGGTGTGTTGTTATGGTGGATATCTTTATAATGTAAAAAGTAAAATCTGAGGTAATCAGGTTTTAGATAAGGTTTGGAGTGCTTCCAATTGGGAAGGCTTATCAAGGTCCAGAGCTATTTCGGGTTCAGCCAGTATTGCTTTTCCTGTATATCCTTTTAA
>JAGPKD010000114.1 GCA_018054125.1 Candidatus Oleihabitans oleiphilus
TGGCAATAGGTTCTCTACAACCATGAATGGTCCCTACAGCCGCAGCTAAGGAATCAATATTGGTTAATTTGACAAATCTTTCCGCCTCTTCTGGGTCAGCCATGAACTCTTTTATTCTCTCCCGAGCTACTCCCGGCTCCTCACTGGTATCCATCTTACCAATCTGACCAATTTCTGCTTCCACCGGAATATCACAAGCATGGGCCATTTCAACAATTTTTTTCGTCATAGCTACATTTTCGTCGAAGGGCAATTTAGAACCATCAAACATTAATGAGGTAAACCCTGCTCTTAAGCAACGAATATTTTGAAAATAATCAGTGCCATGATCCAGGTGTAAAACAACTGGGATAAACGTTCTTTCCGCTAACTCTTTTACCATACTCACAATCATTTCCAATCCAGCATATTTAATGGCACCTTGAGAGGCCTGCACTATAACCGGGGCTCTTTCTTCTTCAGCAGTTTCAATAATAGCCTGGACTATCTCCATATTATTAGCATTAAAAGCACCAACTGCATAATGATTTTTTTGGGCATCAATTAATATTTCTTTACTTGTTACTAAGGGCATATAATTCTCCTTTCCAGATAAATGAAAATTAATTTTTTGTTTTATTAATTATATATTTCTTCGAGATTTATTGCAATTAACTTTTCTCATAACATTGATAAATTTCAATACCTCCCCCATAACGCCACGATATTATTTGAAAAAATAATAAATTAATGTTACATTCATATTATCTTTAATTTACCTAAATTGCTAATAATAAAAAATCGGGAAAAAATAAAAAAAGAAAGGAGACTACTATGGTCGATTTTTATAATGACCCTGCCGAAAAAATTATTAACATCAGTGAAAAAATACCTAAAATAAAATTCAGTAAAAAAATTGGGAAATTGCTGATTCTACTTATTGTAATTCTCTATTTAGCCAGCGGGATTTACATTGTCCAACCTAATGAGCAGGGAGTTATCAGGCGTTTTGGGAAATTTACCAGGATAGACAGCCCGGGTCTGCATTATCACCTACCCTTCCCTTTTGAAACAGCGGTAACCCCATCGGTTACTGAAGTAAAGAGAATAGAAATAGGCTTTAGAACAGCTCGAGGGGGTTATTTAGAAGTTCCCGAAGAAGCACTGATGCTTACTGGCGATGAAAACATCGTAAGTGCCGAATCAATTGTTCAGTACCGTATTAAAAATGCTGCAGATTATCTCTTTAATATAATCGACCCAGAGCTAACTGTCCGAAACGCCGCCGAGGCTGCCTTAAGGAAGGTAATCGGGAGTCGGAAAATTGATGATGCCTTAACAGAAGGGAAATATGAGATTCAAGAGGAAACCAAATTGCTTATTCAGGAGATATTAGATGAATACCAATCAGGGATCTTAGTAATCGCAGTCCAGCTACAGGATGTGAACCCACCAGAAGAGGTATCAGCTGCTTTTAAAGATGTAGCCAGTGCCAAAGAAGATAAAAGTAAATTTATCAATGAGGCGGAAGGCTATCGTAATGATGTTATTCCCAAAGCTAGAGGTGAAGCAGCCAAAATTGTAAAAGAGGCAGAAGGCTATAAAATTGAAAGAGTCAGAAAGGCTGAAGGTGATGTAGCAAAATTTAACCAGATTTTAGCCGAATACCAGAATGGTAAAGAAGTTACCAGGAATCGTCTCTATATAGAGACTATGGAGTCAGTTTTACCTCATATGAAAAAATATATTCTAGAAGAAAAAGAAAATAATATATTAAAAATATTACCCCTAAATGAACCATACGCTAAAGATTTACTTGGAGAGGAGGTAACCCGATAATGAAAAAAACTGTTATGTTAATTATCTTAATCCTGATTATTTTAGTGGCAAATTTTACCTTTTTCGTCGTTGATGAAACCAAGCAAGCCATTATTTTGCAATTCGGAAAACCTATTAAGGTAATTCAGGAAGCAGGTTTACATATGAAGATACCCTTTATTCAAAATGTAGTTTTATTTGAGGGAAGACTACTTATCTATGATGCCCCACCAACTGAAATTATTACCCGGGATAAGAAGACCTTAATTCTGGATAATTATGCCCGCTGGAAAATCTCTGACCCTTTACTCTTTATGCAAAGGGTTAGAGATATTAATGGAGCCCAGGCCCGGCTGGATGATATTATATATTCTGAATTAAGAGTAGATTTAGGGAAATTTGATATGAGTGAAATTGTCTCTTTAAAAAGAACTGAAATTATGGAAACAGTTACCCAGCGTAGCAATGAAAAATCTCTGGAATATGGCATAAATATTGTGGATGTAAGAATTAAGCGTGCTGATTTGCCCCCGGAAAATGCTCAAAACATTTTTGCCAGAATGAAGGCAGAACGGGAAAGGATTGCCAAACAGTACCGGGCAGAAGGAATGGAAGAGTCTGCTAAAATCATGGCCGAAACTGAGAGAGAAAAAACAGTAATACTGGCTGAAGCATATCGAGATGCCCAACAGCTAAAAGGTGAAGGAGAGGCAGAAGCAATTAGAATTTATGCAGAAAGTTTTAATCAGGACCCAGAATTCTATCAATTTACTAGAACTCTGGAATCCTACCAGAATAGCTTTTCCGAAAACACCATAATCTTATTATCACCAGAAAATGAATACCTAAAGTACCTTACTAACATAAATGTAACAGAATAAATCAATACTGAAAAAGCAGATTAAGGTAGCAGTATCATAATATATACTCTTCTGGGTCTATCAATTATTTTATTAGAAAAATTAATAGACTCTGAAGAGTATTATTATCAATATCCTTCTGCCAGATTAATTTTGTCTTCTGGTTCCTCACCGTGAAAAATTCTGGCTATATTTTGATAAACTCTCCAAATATTTTCTTCTAAAGCTTTATCACTATAACCAGCATTATGAGGTGATAAAATAACATTGGGTAATTCATGAAAAGCATATTGGCTGGGTAGTCTTTCCGGATTCTCTTGATCAGGGTATTGATACCAGGTATCAATAGCTGCCCCGGCCAAATTTCCCATCTTTAGATGATCATACAAAGCTTTTTCATCAATAACTCTTCCTCGAGCAACATTGATAAGATATTTACCTTTCATTAATTGCAGTATTTTCTCATCTATCATATTTTCAGTTTTTGCAGTCAATGGCAGAGCAAGAATAATAAAATCCGATTGAGCAATAACATATTCTAATTGTTCAGGAGTTCCTAAAAAGGTTAGTCCCAAATTTTCCCCCAGTTGTTCTTCTTTGGGTAAAGAACGTTTAATAGCATATATTTTCAAGCCAAAAGATAAGGCTCTTTTAGCAATTTCTATTCCTATCGAACCAAAACCAATTATACCTAAACTTCTTCCATAAAGTTGAATAGTTGGCTCTCCAGTGACAGAACCATGCCATTTACCCTTTCTTAGATCCCGGTCATTGTTGACGAGATTTTTTGCTAATGCCAACAACAAGGCTATAGCATGTTCGGACACCGCATGACTATTACCGTGAGTATTACAGACTGCAATATGAGGGAACTTTCTAAAGACATCTAAATTTAACTTATCCACCCCTACAAAAGGTATTTGAAATAATTTTAGTTTTTTGGCTAACTTAAGATCATCTTCCTTTAAATTTCCACCTACAATTACCTCTGCAGAAGATATCTGCTCCCTAAGTTGTTTTTTATCCTTATTAGGAAAAGTAATTTCCAGTGGTATGCTATCTTCTTCATTATATTTCTCCAACAACTCTTGCCACTTTTTTTCACTAATCATTTTGCTAAATATTAATACCTTCATTGCTCTGACCACTCCTATCTGAGATTTGTTTTTCTTTATTCTGTAAATATTTACGAACAGCGATAATATGTTTACAATCTATATTCCATTTACGGCAATGTTTTTCAAAATCATAGCAATTACATTCCGGAACTTTAAGATCAACCAGGTATGTTTTCTTACTTTTATTATTTTTTACCAGAAAGACATCACCTTTTTGCTCTATAGATAATTCTGTAGAGGCAATTACCCTTTTATTTTGTTCTTGCGGTATTAATAATTCCCGGGCTAATTGATCCGCTAATTTATTTTCTTCCCTTCTATTCCAGATAAAAAAAACCGGGGCTTTAATCTCCTCTAATAATTCCTGTATTCTTTGGTAAAGAGGAATTAATTGCTTATTCTTTACTTTAAATTGTCCATTTAGTTGTTTAACTATTAATTG
>JAGPKD010000115.1 GCA_018054125.1 Candidatus Oleihabitans oleiphilus
GAGTAAGGATGGGGCAGTTTACCCAGGATACTGTTCGTATAGTAATGGACCTTAAAGAAAAGTATGAATTTCAGGCTTTTAGTTTGTCTTCACCAGATCGTATAGTGGTAGATATCTTTAAGACTACCGGTGAAAGCAGGGTAATTTCTCAGCCTGAAATTCCAAAGGAGACCATAGCTGAAAAAATAAAGGACCAGCGTATAGTAGTAATTGACCCGGGGCATGGTGGTAGTCAACCCGGAGCTATTGGACCATCTGGACTTAAGGAAAAAGAGGTAGTATTGGATATTGCGTTACGGTTAAGAAAAAAATTAGAAAACGATGGCTTCATGGTTTATCTGACCCGTGATAAAGACCTTGATGTCCTATTAGAGGACCGACCTTTAATGGCAGTACAGAAAGAAGCAATTGCCTTTATTAGTATCCATACAAATTCAGTCATACAGAAAGGTTCATCTACTGCTCGGGGAATTGAGACCTATGTCTTAAATTCCCGTTATATTGGTGCCTCGGCAAAAGATGTTGCCGATCGCGAAAATAGAGCAAGCCAATTTTATCATTATGAGGATGATATTCTGAATCAGATTATTGCTGATCTGGAAGAAAGTGCCAGTATTAGTTTTAGTCTGGATTTTGCTGATATAGTTCAGAAAAAATTAGTGCAACATGCTGGTTTAGATAATAGGGGGGTAAAACAAGCTCCCTTTATTGTTTTAAAAGGACTAAATATGGCTGGAGTATTGATAGAGGTGGGTTTTATCTCCAATCCAAATGAGGAAAAATTATTAAAAACTCCAGAGTTTAGAGAAAAGGTAGCCCAAGCACTTAGTGAGGCAGTAAAAGAATATGTTAATAACATTCCTGAAAATATTTAAAAGAGGATAGCAATGGCCAGAAGAAGACATAAGAAAAAAAATATCTGGAAATCAACAATAAACTTAATCATACTAATATTTTTACTGGTTATTATCTTCTTTATAATTCAAAAATTCATAATCCCATTATTTATTGAGAAAGAAAAGCCGGAAATTGAGGAAAAAATAGAGGAAATTAAAGAAGAAAAACTACCTATTGAGTTAGGGGAAGAGGAAATAGTACTATATTTTTCAGATGAAAATGCCCAATATTTAATACCAGAATATAGAAAAATAAATAAGACTGAAGAAATTGCCAAACAGGCTGTTGTAGAACTAATTAAAGGTCCTGCTCAAGCCAATCTTTACCCCACAATTCCACCTACTACCAGAGTTAACGCCTTGTATATTAGTGATGGAATTGCTTATATTGACCTTTCTTCTGAATTAAAAAAAGACCATCCTGGCGGAAGTACAGGAGAATTATTAACGGTTTATTCCCTGGTTCTCACTTTGACTTCATTTCCGGAAATCAATAAGGTGCAGATACTTATTGATGGTGATAGTAGTGAAACTTTAGTGGGACATGTAGATATTAGTGTTCCTCTGGAAAGGGATGAAAGCTGGTTTAGAAGATAATATTTTGCTGTTTATTATTCTCTGAAAGTATTGTAAATATGGTAAAAAAAGAACGTTTAGATAAATTATTAGTTGATAAAAAGCTGATAGACTCCAGGGAGAAAGCCAAAAGATATATCATGGCTAACTTAGTTAAGGTGGATGGAAAAATAATAAATAAAGCCGGTACCAGATGTGAGGTGGATAGTAACTTAACTGTTGAGAAAATAGAAAACCATTATGTTAGTAGGGGTGGGAATAAACTGGAGAAGGCACTATCTGAATTTAATATTGAAGTAAAAGGAAATACAGTAATAGATGTGGGAGCCTCTACTGGTGGATTTACCGATTGTCTCTTACGACATGGTGCTAAAAAAGTATATTGTGTTGATGTAGGATATGGTCAGCTTGATTGGAATTTACGCCATGATAAAAGAGTAGTAAATTTGGAAAAAACAAATATAAGATATCTTGATAAAGAGCAATTTGTATTTCAATTTGATTTAGCTACTGTCGATGTTTCCTTTATTTCTTTAGAAAAAGTATTTCCCGTATTGTTAAGATTGTTAAAACCGAAAGGTAAGGTTATTGCCTTGGTAAAGCCACAATTTGAAGCAGGGAGGAAATACATTAAAAAAGGTGGCATTGTAGATGACCCCGATATTCAGGAAAAGACAATTGTTCGGCTGATAGAAAAAACATTAAATGATTTTGAGTTTGTAAATATTACTTTTTCGCCCATTAAGAATTCACCTGGTAATATTGAGTATTTTATTTATTTAATAAAAAATAAAGAAGAAAATGAATTTATAAATTGGAATTTAATTAAGCAAACAGTAGCAGATGCCCATATTTTTTTTAAAAAAGTTCTATAAATTTTTGTTGTTCTAAGTTAACTTTTAATTTATTTTCAGGTGTATGGTCGTTGTTTTTTATCAATAGAAGTAGAGATTTATATTTTAGTATCATTATTTTATTACTGGGAGGAATTCTATCTCTCTTTCTATATCTGAAAATAAAAAACTTGCTTAATAGTAAACAAGCTAAAAAAAGAGCAGTAATCAGTAATCGTGCTGAGCAAAAAGCTGAAAAGTGGCTAAGGAGAAATGGTTTTCAAATCATAGAAAGACAACAAAGTAGACCTCTAATTATAAAAGCTGGCACAACGCATCATCGTTATCAAATAAGAATTGATTTTTTGGTAAAAAAAAGTGGTCGTACCTATGTAGTAGAAGTAAAGAGTGGTTCTCAGAATAGACATATTACTAACAGGGAGACCAGAAGACAATTGTTAGAATATTTTTTGGCTTATCAACCAGATGGCATAATCCTTTTTGACATGGAAACCAAGAAATTTTCAGAGATTAAATTTCTGTTACCATATTTTCATTCTCAGTTAATTGAGAATACCATATTTTTTCTTTTAGGGGCTTTGATTGCTTTACTTGGCATGTATTTAGTGAGGTAAGGTGAAGAAAATGAAAATAAAAAAGGTCGGCATTATTGTTAACGAAGAGAAAGATAATTTCCTGGAAGTAACCCAAAAACTAATTAATTGTTTATGGGAGAATAAGGTTGACGTTTTTATTTCAAAAAATATTGCCATGTTACTAAAAAATTCAGATAAAATTAACCTTCTTACTGCTCCCTATAAAGATTTAAATATGTTCTTTTCTTTAGGTGGAGATGGCACCTTATTAAGAGCAGCCAGAATTGCATCACCACATGGTATTCCAATTTGTGGGGTGAATTTGGGCGGGCTTGGTTTTTTAACCCAGATTGGCGTACCAGAGTTAGATTGTTGTCTTAAAAGTATTTTAGAAAATAATTATCAAATCGAGGAGAGGATGATGCTCTCTGGTTATATTACCAGAAATGGAAAGAAGAATAGTAAGTTTTATGGTCTTAACGATATAGTTATCGCAAAAAAATTATTTGCCAGATTAATTAATCTGGAGACATTTATTAATGAAGAATATGTCATTCAATATGCGGCTGATGGATTGGTGGTATCAACTTCGACAGGCTCCACAGCCTATTCTCTTTCTGCGGGAGGTCCCATTGTCTATCCCAGTTTAAAAACCATGATTCTCACTCCTATCTGTCCTCATACCCTATCGGCAAGATCTTTGGTTATTCACCATAATGATATTATTAAGATTATTGTGCGGTCAAAGAGTCAAGATGTTATGTTAACGGTTGATGGTCAAGAGGGTTTTGACTTAGAGGAAAATGATGTGATAGTCATTAAAAAATCAAAATACAAAACACAGCTGGTAACTTTCCCTGGTAAAAGTTTTTATGCTATTTTGAGGAAAAAATTAAAGTGGAGTGGCAGGGTAATTTACTAATTTTTGGAAAATGGTAGGTGTTTTAATTCATGCTTTCTTACTTGAAAATTAAAAATTTTGCTTTAATTGATGAATTAAATGTTGAGTTCGAAGGGGGACTTAATGTTATTACTGGAGAGACTGGGGCGGGAAAATCGATGATTGTGGAAGCGATAAATACTATTTTAGGAGCACCAGTAAATCAAAATTGGATTAAGGATAGTGCAAATTTTTTAGAAGTAGAGGCCTTGTTTTTTCTAGATTCTCTAACCAAACAACAATTATTAGAATTAGAGAAAATTGGTGATATTATCCTCGATGACTGCCAGTTAATTATAAGAAGACAGGTTCATCCCACCAAGAAAAGCAAATGCTTCATTAACGACCACTTAGTTACTCTTTCTATACTTC
>JAGPKD010000018.1 GCA_018054125.1 Candidatus Oleihabitans oleiphilus
AAGAATACAGTTACCGGATTTTCAAAGTGGATGGATCTGGGATGACAACCGTATTAAAGGAATTCTTGCCAGTGTTGCCAAATCATTTCCCATTGGTGCGATAATGCTCATTGAAGTCGGAAATGGAAGCTTGAAATTCAAAGCAAAACCGGTAGAAGGTGCCCCATTTGATAATAAAGCAGTTGAACCAGATTTTCTCATCCTTGATGGGCAGCAGCGTATTACCTCACTTTATCAGACAATTATTACCAATGAAATAGTAACCACTAGAAATGAAAAAAATTATGAAATTAAGCGTTGGTATTATATCGATATGATTAAAGCTATGGATCATAATTATGATCTTGAAGAAGCCATAATATCGGTTAATGAAAAAAAACAAATTACCGAGGATTTTGGTAGGAATATTATCCTCGATTTATCGATGGAAGAGTATGAATATGAAAACCTGATGTATCCTGTTTGTATGGTTGATATCGATGATTACAGTATATGGAGACGTGGATTTAATGCCTATTGGCAATACGACAAAGAAAAAATGAAGTTCTGGGATGATTTTGAAAAAAAGGTTATTCATAGTTTTAATCAATATATGTTGCCGGTAATAATTCTGAAAAAGGAAAATCCAAAAGAAGCAGTCTGTCAGGTTTTTGAAAAAGTTAATACCGGTGGTGTATCATTAACGGTCTTTGAATTATTAACTGCAACCTTTGCTGCTGAAGAATTTGATTTAAAACATGATTGGCAAAAGATGAAAGAGGAGTTTAAAAAATATAAATTACTTTCTAATGTTAGCAATACGGATATTATCCAGGCTGTTACCCTGCTGGCTACATATGACCGTAGAGTTAGTCAAAAAAAACAAGGTGTTCCAGAAGAAGAACTTCCTGCTGTTAGCTGTAAACGAAAGGAGATGCTTAATCTTTCACTTCAAGATTATCAAAAGTTTAAAGATCTTATTGCTCAAGGTTTTATTAAAGCTTCCAAGATACTTTCTGAAAATCATATCTATACTGCTCGTGATTTACCCTATAATACTCAATTGATACCTATGTCAGCGATTTTAGCTGTTTTAGGTAATAAGATTGATAATATAGGCTACAAAAAGAAGTTAAGGCAATGGTTTTGGTGTGGAGTTTTTGGTGAACTATATGGTGGGGCAAATGAAACCCGTTATGCTTTTGATCTACCACAAGTTGTTGATTGGATTGAAAATAATGGGCCTGAACCTGATACAATTTACGATGCTAATTTTTTCCCATCCCGTTTACATACTTTACGGACAAGGAACAGTGCTGCTTATAAGGGTGTCTATGCTTTGCTTATGGAGGACGAGACAAAAGATTGGCTTTCTGCTACAAAAATTGACCTTATTACATATTTTTCCGAGTCGATTGACATTCATCATATTTTTCCTGTGGCTTGGTGTGAAAGGAATGGGATAAGTAAGGATGATTATAATTGTATTATTAATAAAACCCCTCTATCAGGCCGTACTAACCGCATAGTAAGCGGCGATCCACCCAGTAAGTATCTGATGAGAATAAAAAATCATGTTGATGTAAGTGAGGAGGAGTTTAATAATATACTGAAATCGCATGTTTTAACGCCAGAGTTTTTGTATGCTGATAATTTTGAACAATATTTTAAAGACCGTAAAGAAAAAATACTGCAGAGGATTGAAAAAGCTATGAATAAAACTATCCCAAGGGAAGAGATACAAATAGAGGAAGGTCGATATTTGGGGGAGGAGGATATAGAAGAAGTACAACAGGAATAGAAAGAGGGGTGGTTCTCTGTTTGATGATTATGTCGGATATGGTCAGATAGGGAACTCCCCACCTGACAGTAGAACAGGGGATGGTTCTCTGTTTCATTATAGATATTAATTTAGCGAATGAATTATTTGATTTATTAATAAAAAGAGTTAATAAAATATAGGAGGGGTCAAATCTTTAGAGGTTGTCCTGGAGGAAAAGAGAAGAGAGATAACAAAAGAGTGGATTAATTCCGGAAGGATACCCACTACTCCAGAGACATCCATTATTGACGAGGCAAAAGTAAAAAGTATTATACAGGATTATTGGTTAGCACTTTCCAACCGGCAATATGAATTAGCTAAAAGTTACTGTATACCATTTGGAGATTTTTACAATTTAGCTGAAGAATATCAAAATATGCCTTATTTTGGATCTACAACTGTAGTATTTACTCATGAGGATATTTGTGCGGAGGAAAGTGAAACACTTTACAATTATTCTATGGCTTTAATTAAAAGTAATGGAACTTGGAAACTTATATAAACAGGGAGTATATCATAAATCAAACAGAGAACCGTCCCCTGTTTGAAATATTGGGTTTTGTTTATACTGAACTCAAAGAATACCAGGAAGCCATTAAATTCTATCAGAAGGCGATCGTATTAGACTCTAGCCATGAAGATGCTACTTATAATTTAGATATTGTTTATAAGATGCTTAAGTTACAGCAGAAAGGCATTGAAAATATGAAAAAGATATGTCCATTGTGTGGAACTGAAAATGAAGAGGATGCCAGGTTTTGTAAAGAATGCAATGAGCCTTTATATGATCCCTATATTTATGGTAATTTAGAAAATCCCTATACTAAAACTAAAAAGGGAAAAAGGGATACTTCTTTTCCTGGATCTAAAAAATCTTAGAAAAAGAATCTTTTGGTAACCTTCTTTTTGAGTGGGTAATGGTAAATTTAAAGTTTGTAAAAGACAAAGGGTTTTTTAAGGAATTTTTAAAATCTATACGAGATTTTAAAATAGGGAGTAAACAAGATCAATCTCAAGGTTTTTTGAGTTCTATACGAGAAACAGGAAACCAAAAAGCAACGGAAGTGAAATTTTATGAGGAAGTTATTTATCTGCACGTGTGGTTGGCCTATTTAAACAGCGTATCCTGTCTTAAAGATAAAAACAAAATAGATAGTTATTTCCCTTGTTTTACCAGAAAAATATATGATCAATTTTCTACACTAGATTTAGGTGATTTCGCAGAAAAGGAAGACGATTGGGAAACAAAACTATTGGAAAAAATAAATGGCTACTTAGATGCCTATAACGTGGTATTAAATGGATATTCGGAAAAAGATTCAATGAGTTTATCTTTTCTAGGGAGGGAATTTTATAAAAATCTTTATGGGGAAGAAACGCTTGGTGCTATCACCATATACCTTTTTTCTAGTTTTGTGGCAGAAATTTTAATACTCTCTTTTCAAACCCTAGGTAAAGAATTGGAAAAATATGAGATTTAATAATCGAACAGTATTTTAAAATGCGAATATTAGCAAAGGTATAAAATATGAATAGAATAATTACATCTTCACCAACTACTAGGTACTGGTTGGACAAAATTAGATCTGGTCTTGGAAAGAGATGTCCAAATATAAAATATAGAGAAACAAAATATTATGTACCATTATATAGTTCTGATGAAAATAAGAATATTGCTCAAATTAACCCTCAACCAAATCAAATAAGAATTTTCTTGAGATTGATGCCCTCCTATGACTAACTGTTACAAATAACACCTTCAACAAGTGGCTATGCAAAAACCTTCCCATCTCTTTTCGTACTTAAAGATGAAAGTATGATAGTAAAAAAATACAGTTTTAAAAATGGGGTCTATAGTTAAAAAAATATTTTATAACTATAGAATAATCTGAGAAGTTGGGATAGTCAAATAACTTTCTTTATGCCAAAATAGAATATATGGCCAGAGGAACATTTGTGGCTTTCGGAGTTTGTCCAAAGACAACCCAGTTGGTCCTACTGACTTGACCTGAACTGCTGTTGACTTATGTTTCATTATAATATATAATTTCAGCAAACGCTGAAACTATTATTTTGAGTGAAACAATGATGACAGAAAAAGAGATAATTAATAAACTAAAATCTATTATTCAGGAATTGTTTGAATCTACAGGACTTATAATAGTAAATAATATAAGATTGGGAGTTAGCAATTTATTGCCTGATAAACAGATTCCAGCTGATATGGTTGCCACGGTAAAAATTCCCAAAAGTAAAATTGATTATACTATTGTATTTGAAGTAAAGACAGTGGGTCAACCACGCTATACGAGAATGGCGATAAATCAATTAAAGAATATTATCAATAATAGAAAAAATTATTACGGCGTATTTGCTGCTACCTTTATTTCTGAAGAATCAAAACAGATTTGTCGGGAAAATAATATCGGTTTTGTAGACCTTGCCGGGAACTGCTTTTTTCAATTTGACAACATATATATAAGTATTGAAGGGCGTCCAAATCTTTATCCGAGCAACAGGCCATTAAAGACTATTTTCTCTAGTAAATCTACTCGTGTATTAAGGGTACTTTTATGCAATCCCCAAAAAGAATGGTATATTAAAGAACTGGCAGAAGAGGCAAAAATAAGCATTGGCCAAGTATTTAATGTTAAAAAGAAGCTTTTAGAATTAGAGTTTATTACAGAGGTGGAATATGGAAAAAGGTCAAAAATAAAACTATTAAAACCTGAATCATTATTAATAGAATGGTCAAGAAATTACAGCTACCAAAATAATAAGGTAAGAAATTTTTACTCATTAGATAATGTAGAGGTTTTAGAGAAAAGATTAGTTGAATATTTAAAAGAAAGAAATATACCCTATGGATTCACTCTTACTTCAGGCGCATCAAAAGTAGCTCCATTTTTAAGATATAAAAGAATTTTTGCTTATGTAAAAAGTGAAATCGAAAGTATAGCAGAAGGCCTGGGCTTAAGAGAAGTGTCTACCGGGGCTAATATATCTTTATTAGAACCTTATGATGAGGGGGTATTTTATAAATTACAGGATATTAACGGTACTATGGTGGTATCTGATATTCAACTATATTTAGATCTCCAAAGCTATAAAGAGCGGGGAGAAGAAGCAGCCAGATTTCTTCTTGAACAGAAATTGAGGAAACAATGGTAACAAGGCAGGATTATGGTAAAAGTGAAGTAAATGCTTGTCTGTCAGTGCTGGTAGAGCTAATGACAATTTTAGGAGAATTCCGTGATTATGTAGTATTGGTAGGTGGATGGATTCCATATTTTCTCTTAGAAAATAGCAGAGATGAACATGTGGGTAGTCTTGATATTGATATTGCACTTGATTTTCAAAAAATTTCCAATAAAACCTACAGAACAATTCTGCAAATGTTGGAAAACAGAGGATACAAAAGAGGAGATAAACAACCATTTATTTATTATAGGACCATTAGAAATGAAGATGGTAGAAATATAGTGGTAGAAGTTGATTTACTGGCCGGAGAATATGGTGGAACCAGCAAAGCTCATCGTACTCAATTAATTCAGGATGTGCGAGCAAGAAAAGTTAGAGGATGTGACCTTGTTTTTGAACAAAATCGATCTTTAAAAGTTTCGGCAACGATGCCTGATGGTTCTGCAAATGAGGTAATTATTAAGATTGCTGATATTATTCCTTTTTTAGTGATGAAGGGAATGTCTATTTGGGAGCGTTATAAGGAAAAGGATGCTTATGATATTTACTTCACTATTTTAAATTATCCCGGAGGCATTCCAGAGTTGGTTAAAATATTTGAACCTGTTAAATCTAATAAACTTGTAAAAGAAGGACTTGGTAAAATTAAAGCGAAATTCAAGGATGTGAATTCTATAGGTCCTAAGTGGATAGTAACCTTTCAAGATAGTAGCGATGAAGAAGAAAAGGAAATGATTAGAAGGGACGCTTATGAAAGAATAAACGCTTTTCTTGATAAATTGGGGATAGAAGAATATATTATAATATAGAGGACGTTTGTGCTATTAAGTCTTCCAGTTTTTTTAATCATTTTTAATCATTTGATGAGGAATAATCCTTTGGCATATTAGAAGATGACTTCTATCATGTAATTGCCTTAGGTGATGAAGATTTTATGAAAAATATAGAAAAGTAACTCTATTCTTTTTATTCATTGATAATATTACATAACACTGTTCTGATGTTTGTCTATTCTGCTGGATTGAGGGTGGGAGAAGTGGTAAAACTAAAACCAGGGAATATGGATGGCAAACGAATTTTAATCCACGTCAAAAGCTCCAAAGGCAGAAAAGACAGATACACATTGCTTTCAGAAAAGGCTTTGAATGTTTTGAGGCAGTATTGGACTGAATACAAACCTCAAAAATGGTTATTTGAAGGAACAAAGTCAGAGAGACACATTGCAGTCAGAACAGTTCAAAAAATATTTAAGCATGCCTGTAAAATTGCGGTAGTAAGGTAGGACAAGTGCAGCTTGAGTTTTAAATATGGCACATTTGTGAAGATGTAAGAATCGATCCTTAATATCTAAAGGAGATCGGAAAATGACAGCATATGAAATATGCAATATAATCATATTATCAATTACGGCAATTGTAGTTTTTTGGTATGCTTGTGAAACAAAAAAGCTAAGAGAAGGAACATACGAACAAGCAAAGAGCTTGAAACAGCAGAATACGTTTGATACTCTTACAAAAATACACGAGAGAATGCCTAATCGTGATAGCTATGAAATGAGGATGAACCAATAAAACGATTAGTTGAAGAGGCTAAGAAGAAGAAAGACAAATGGCCTCCATTACAAGTAGGAATGTTTGATGGTTCTTATAGAACAGGGGACGGTTCTCTGTTTGACCTCTTTCCTCTGATGATTTAAAATATTATCATTAATATACTTATGAAAGAGGAGTTTCCTATGCCCAGAGTAGCCTGTATCAAAAGCAAGAGCGAAATCTACCACCTTATGACCAGAGGTATTAGCCAACAAAATATTTTCTCCTCTTTAAAGATTAGGAAGGATTCCTAAACACTTTTTTTATTCCATGTCAAACTAGAGACTCAAAGCAAGATTTGGCAATATCTCCAGGGACTGGCTGGCTGTCCTTTGAGACAACTGGCCAGGTTAACAGGATTGACGGTGAATCAGATGGTGAGAGCTTGAAACAGAGAATCATCCCCTGTTTCTCGGAAAATTATTAGATCTAGATTATAGCACAGTCAGTGTGGGAAGAAAAAGATTAAGAAGCAAAATAGCTAAGGATAATGATGTAAGTAATTTAGTAAGAAGAATAAAAAATAAATTGTCAACTATAAAGATTTGACCCCTTGACCTGCTTTTTTAAATTTGCGGAATAATTTGACCTTGTATTCAAGACATACTACAATTGTAGTCAAAAAGGATTACAATAATGGATTTATTTTCTATTTCTAAATCTAAGTTAAGAGAAGACCTTTTAACATTGTATTTTACCAATAACGACCAGAAATACTACTTAAGAGAACTGGAGAGAATACTTAACTATCCTGTAGCTAATATCCGTCGGGAATTAATCAAACTGGAAAGAACAGGTCTTTTCCTGAGCGAAAGCAAAGGAAATCTGGTTTATTATTACCTTAATCAATCTTACCCTCTGTATAATGAATTAAAGAATATTATCTTTAAAACTTCAGGAATCCCCAAAATACTTCGCGATGTTTTATTGAAATTTAAGGGAATAACTCATGCTTTCATTTACGGTTCTTTTGCCAAAGGGGAGGAAAGAGTTAATAGTGATATTGATTTACTCATCATTGGAAAAATTAATGAGGACAAGCTAATAGAAGAACTAAATAATTTAGAAGGGAAACTGCAGAGAGAAATAAATTACACCATTTATACCAAGGAAGACTTTACTAAAAAGAAAGAAGAAAGAAATTCTTTTATCTTAAATGTTATCGAGGGGAAGAAAATATTTTTAATAGAAGATAAAAATGCACGTATTTTATGGGGTCAGGCTTTACAATTTCATACAATTTCATTGGAGGTAAAAGTAAATGGAAATAATAGGATATTCAGAGAAAGGATGTCTTCAAAGCTTATAAAGAGATAGTTAGAATATAATAGAAATATTAGTTAGATAATATGATATTATCCAATTAATGCAAGAAAAAATAAAAAGCATAAGCATACTGGAAAAGGTATAGAAATGATAAGATGGAAATACAAAGATAAAGTTACTCATTATACATACTAAGATAAGAACAGTTAAATAAAATACTTATATTATATTGACTATTAATGTTCACTTATTATATAATGTTCAATAAAAAGTGAACATTATATAATAAGTGAACATTATGACCAAAAATGAAAAAATAAAAAATGTTTTTTCAGATAAAGCATCTTTAGTCTTACGAATGATGTTGCAAAATCCTGAAAAGAAATGGGTTGTTCGTGACTTCGTTGAAAAAAAATTATTAAGCATTGGTATGGTTCAAGAAGTATTGCAATCAATGGAGATTAAAGGGTATATCGAAAGAATAAAAAAGGGTCCAAAAAGTTTTTCTCTTTTAACCAATTCTGAAAAGCTAATTACCGACTGGCTTAAATGGTACCACTTTGAAAAAAATGAAATTGATTCCTATTATTCCCCAGATAAGAATATTATAGAAAAATTAAAATCAGTTTTAAAAGGGCAGGACTATGCTTTAACATTGCACCAAGGTGCTAATCTAATTACTTCTTTTGTTAGAACAACAGATATTTATTTATATATAAAAACTGAAAATTGGGAGAAAGATATTTTAAAAATTAGACAAGACTTGGGATTGAAAGAGCTGGTTCGAGGTGGGAATGTACATTTTGTAGAACCCTTTTATCGGAATAGTATATTTAATGAAATTCAAACAATAGAGGGTTATTCAGTTGTTTCTAATTTACAATTATATCTGGATTTATATCATTTTCAACCACGAGGAAGAGAACATGCAGAATATCTTAAAAATACTTTAATAGCAAAAGGAGAGAAATTTGCTTTACATTAATGATAGTGAATTACTATTTTTTGAAGTACTTGCTGATTTAAAAGAATATTTAGATGATCTTGTTGTTGTGGGTGGTTGGTTAGCTTATTTGTATAGCAAGTTTTTATGGGAAAATGTTTCAATAGAGCCCATTACCACAGTAGATATTGATTTTGGACTAAGTGAAAAAGGCAATAAAACATATCCTCGATAAATGTTAATAAAATTGCAAAGTTTGATTTTTTAATACAAAATAACATTTTACTGAAAGCTAAAGGCGGTAAGCCTGAAAGTATTTACTCTATTAAATGCCCGAAACCTTCTGCATTTTTGTACCACAAAGGGGCTACATTCAGAGAGAGAGAAGATAAAGCAAAACAAGCTAAGGATTTATATTATATTTATTTTATAGTATCGGAATTTCAAAAAAATTCTGATACTATAAAATACTCTTTTTAGATAAGAAACAATATATTTTTACACCATCTCTCTAATCCTCTCCCTTAGAAGGGAGAGGGTAGGGTGAGGGTGATAAATAGTTATCAGTTTGCAGTTAACTGTTTTCTCAGATAAAAGATGTGGGTATAGGTGGATGATATTGCTTCGTCGCTTTGCTTCTCGCAATGACAAAAACGTATACCGTATTATGTATAACGTATACCGTTAAAATACAGTTGCTAGTCGGAAGTTAATTCAGGGGTGGTCAAGGGGAAGGATTCCCCTTGAATATCTTGTTTTGCAAACAAGATAGCATTTTCTTGAATTATATTTTAATTGAGGGGTTTCAGGGGAAACTTCCCCTGAATATCTTGTTTTGAGATATGCTGAGGACTTAGATGTTATTTTAGAGGAAATTCGCCAGTATTATAATAAGGGTTATTTTTTAAGTGAATTTGCAAACATAAAAGAGTATTTTAAAAAGAAAACAAGTTCTGGCTGCTTAATGATTGAACAGGAAAATGGTCCAGACGAATATATTGAAGATGTCAGGAATGATATTTTTAACAGATTTAACCAATTAATAGAATTAATACATTGATAAAAATATTACAATATTCCCATATTCCCACTTGTATAATTTCCCACCTTATGATATCTTAACCTAAGAAAGAGACAAGAGAGGTCGAAGTAAAAAATGACAAAAAAAGAGTTAATAGAGAAAAATAATCAGCAATTTATACCGGTAGATATCAAATCTATAGATTCAAAAAATAGAATAACTTTGGGAGAAAAAGTGATTAAACAAATTTCTGGCCAAGGAAGGGTTACTCAGTTTCAAGTTTTCCTTGGACAAGAAGGAGATATTCTTTTGAGGCCTTTAACTGCTATTCCCAGTAGAGAAGCCTGGATATATGAAAAGCCGGAATTGATAGGTAAGATAAGAAAAGGATTGCAAGAAGCAAAAGAGGGTAAAACAGAAATAATAGAAGATTCCGGTCAATTTTTGGCAGAATAATGAATTTTAGATTAAAAATAACCTCCACTGCCAAAAAGACCTTAAAAGAACTTAGGAGCAATCTGGGAACTACTAAAGATTATAAAGCGGTTAGGAAGGTCATTTCCTTCTTAGGAACTAACCCCAGGCATCCCGGACTACAAACACATCTTATTCATTCTTTCTGCGGGCCTTCAGGTGAAAAAGTTTTTGAAGCATATGCTCAACAAAATACTCCTTCTGCCTATCGCATATTTTTTTATTATGGACCGAATAAAAAAGAAATTACTATTTTTGCTATCATCCCTCATTCCTAATAATTAATAATGAAATTTTGGAAGACATTGGGGACATTGGGGGCTAGATCTCAACATTTGACATATAGATAAGAAAATAAAAAGGAGTAATCTAACTTGAATGAAAAAGAATGGATAAAAGAAGTAAAAGAAGTAAAAGAAGTAAAAGAACAGCTGGAAGCTGATGAAATATGCAAAGAATTAAACTTGTCTATTTATAATATGATACAGAAGACGGCAGACTGTGTGAAAAATAATTCTGGAAATTACTTGCCCCCACTTCAACATTATATTTTACCCAAAAGGCGACTTTTTACACAGCCTGCCGCTCTCTGTTTCTCCTATTAAGTAGACTGGAGTGGACATTACCTTATTTTAGTAGGAAGAAGGAGGTAATAAAAATGAACCAAACCATCAAGGAATTAACATTATTGCTAATCTATCTCACATCATGGCAGGAGGAAGAATTTTCTACAAAGATTCATAGAAGCTGGAAAGGCTATCCTTTCGAAGTTCTGAATGAATTACAAGAAGAAGGTTATATTTCCGGAAGTAAAAGGGCAAAATCAGTTTTTTTGACCAGGGAAGGAGTTATAAAAGCCAAAGAATTTATGGAAAAATATTTAAAAGAAAAATAAAAAGACCTATTAGTACATAATTAGTATATAATATGGTTGATTCTGAAAGTCTCAGAAATATTATGAGTCTTATCTTATAGTCTGGGAAGGTTAACAATATGAATATAGAGGGTTTGAATAGATGGGAAAAAGATATAATCAAGTGTATCAATTTAAAATTACCTTGAAATACATTGAACCAAAAATATGGCGTGTTATTCAAGTTCCGGAAACCTATACCTTTTGGGATTTCCATGTTGCAATCCAAGATGCTATGGGTTGGGTTGATTATCACTTACATGAATTTTTTGTTAAAGATCCATTAACCAGGAAAAAAATTAGGATTGGTATTCCTACAGAAGAAGAATTCTTTGTGGAAGAAACAATTCCAGGCTGGAAAGTAATGATTGCTGATTGCTTTTCTAAAAGAAATAAAAATGCGGATTATACCTATGATTTTGGAGATGATTGGCAACATATAATTAAGCTGGAAAAAATACTTCCCAAGGATAAAGAACAGACCTATCCTCGATGCATTGCCGGTGAGAGGGCTTGTCCTCCAGAAGATTGCGGTTCTATTCCTGGATATGAAAAAATATTGGATATGTTAAAAAATCCTGACCCTAATAATGAAGAATATCAAGAAACAATGAAATGGCTTGGTGGTTCGTACGATCCGGAATATTTTGACCCCAGCGAGGTATTTTTTGATGACCCTGAAGAAAGGCTAAAAACATTTTTTGAGTTCCATTAGCTAATACGGAAAGAATATTGTAGAACAGGGGACGGTTCTTTGTTTGACCTCTTTCCTCTGATGATTTGGAATATTATTATTAATATACTTGCGAAAGATATCCATTTTTACAAAATATGGTGATTGGAATGAAATTTTATTTATTTTCCAGGATTGAGTTTGAAATCCCTGCTCCGATTTCTATAATTGAATGCTATTGTTACCAGAGCGATTTTTATTCTAAGTATGATGTGATAGAAAATCGCAAAATTGAAGATATAAATAAGATTGGAGCAAGATTAAAGAGCACAACCATATCAAAATGTAAAGTTATATTAGAAGCCACTAGCAAATTAGAAATATTTCAGCATACCCTTGATCAATTTTTGAATTTAGATAGACAAGAAAGAGAAAAACAGATCAAAGAATTAAATGATGTAGTTTTTCAAGAGCTTTTTAAAATTAAAGGAATACGTTTTTCTACTGCAACAAAATTTCTTCATACAATTTACCCTGAGATTATCCCGATGATAGATAACCCTCTGCAAAGAAAATACAAAAAAGAAATCAATCATTCCTGGAATTATAAAAATGCTGATGAAATTTTAATGGATTTTTATGATAATTTGGAAAATGGGGATATTAGAAAAAATTTAAATGAGGTCTCTACAGAACTTACTAAGAATAATATTAAACATCTGACTAAAATAAGAATCTTTGATATACTTTGGTGGTCTTATTTAAAAGCAGAAAAGTTAAAGAATGAAAGAGGAATCAAGTGGACTTCGATTCATTAATTTAATTAAATTATTTATTGCTGGATTGACATATGAAAATGTACTTGATGCTTTAATTAGCTTGGCTGGTTTGGTTGTTACGATTATTGTCTTTATTGTTGCTTTTCAGGCAATGAGTCGCTTAGACTATTCTGGTTTTAAAAAGGAATTTGAGAATTATCTACAAAGATGGGTAAATCAAAACAAATATTTCATTGATGATTATAAAATTAAAGCAGGCAAAGAAAATAAAGAATTTTATTGTTTGTTTTAATTTTCATTAGAGCAATAGCAAAGCAAATAATTTAAAAAGAAGACTATGATTGTGGTTTTGAGAGGCTGGTCTCAAAATATAAACCTAAAAAGGATGCAGTCATGGCGGATATGCTTAAATTGCTCTTGATTGTTCCTGCCTTTTACCAGAATAAGACATTTTATGTCCTGATATATCTGATATAACCGATTAGTTG
Organism: Candidatus Oleihabitans oleiphilus; assembly: GCA_018054125.1. Lineage (GTDB taxonomy): Bacteria > Atribacterota > Phoenicimicrobiia > Phoenicimicrobiales > Stramentimicrobiaceae > Oleihabitans > Oleihabitans oleiphilus. The sequence continues at coordinate 13,152 of JAGPKD010000018.1, forward strand.
ATTAAAATTAAATAAAGTTTATGGAGAGTTAGGTAATGATTTTTAAAACATTAGCTGCTCAGGTATATTATCAGCAGGTAAAAGATTATATACGGTTGGTTAGATAAATAAAGAAAGTGTATAATGATAATATAGAAAAACAAAATAAAATATTTTATAATAATTTATTCCTAACTTAAAGATAAAAAGGAAGGAGGATATAATTTTATATTTACTTTTGCTAGAAAATATAGATTTATTCAGGAGGTTTGAAAATGAGGCAGAATCCCTTTTTTAATAAATATGTAAAAATATTATCACTTACTTTTTTTATTATTGTTCTTTGTTTGACTACAGGTTTTTCCGGTCATGCTCAGCAATTAAAATATGGTTCCCTAACGATAAACTCTAATCCGCCAGGTGCCAAAGTATTTTTAGACAACCAATATAAAGGTGTCACCCCCTTAAATTTAAAAGATGTTCCGGTAGGCCAATATAAGTATAAAATTAGTATTACCTGGTTATGAAGAATGGAATAGTACTATTGCAGTTTTACCTATTCTAAACGTAAAAATTACTGCTGATTTAGTTCCCCAGGCTAAGCCGGCTTTTGGTTCTATCGCGGTAAATTCCAATCCCCAGGGCGCCAGGGTGTATCTGGATAATGCCTATAAAGGACCGACACCTGTTAATTTAAGGGACATCCCTGTTGGCAAGCATATAATTAAGTTAGTATTACCTGATTATCAGGAATGGAATAGTGAAGTTACCGTAATTGCTTCTCAAACAGCTCGTATTTTTGTCACTTTAGAGTACCAAAGGGCATATGGTTCGATTTCGGCTAATTCTAATCCCCCGGGAGCAGATATTTATTTGGATGATAATTATGAGGGATTGACACCTCTGGATTTGACTCAAATTCCTGTCGGTTCCCATACTATTAGAATAGTACTTCCCGGTTACCGCGAATGGGTAAGTCAAATAGAAGTATCAACTGGCCAAACATCAAGAATTTTTGTTGATTTAGAACCTCAACCGTCATATGGCTCAATCTCCATTAAGTGTAATCAGGAGGAAGCCAAAGTATTTTTAAATGGAACTTATATTAAATCAACCTCTGTTTATCCTACCTTATTAGAAGATATAAAAACAGGCTATTATGAAGTGGTGATAATTAAAGAAGGTTTTAGGGTCTGGATAGGAGAATTAGAAGTATTGCTGGGAGAAGTAACCCCAATAGAGGTTACTATGACTGAAATATTTAAGTAGAATTATTATTGAGGGTCTGTTATTAAAAAATAAAACTATAGCTAGTTTGAGAATAGAATAGTCTGCTCCATCAGGATAGTTAAACAAATTTCTTTATGCCAGAATTTAAATATATGACCAGAGGAATATTGGTGGCTTCTGTAGTTTGTCCAGAGACCATAAGATTGGAGAATAAAGGGTCAAATCTTTATTATTATTGACAGATAAGTCATTTTTTGGAGGATTGGGGGCCAGGTCTTGAAATATAAGTTCTTTACTCAATTAGAGTTTAAATATTAAAAAGATTAGGGGAAATTAAATCCAAAAGGAGTTTATTTTGAATAGAAAAGAAGATAAGAAAAATGAAAGATTTAAATATATAGTTTTGCCAAAAAGACCTCTTGTGGAAGCGCTTAAATCCAGAAAAGAAAAAAAAGAAAAGAAGTATAGTATTGAATATTTAAAAGCGGCTCATAAACATTCTATCTTTCATAAGAAGGAAATCATGGAGAGTGAACTATGTGGCTGTTTTAATTGTTTGCGCACATTTAAACCTCAAGAAATATTTAATTGGTGTGATGAAGAAAACCCGAAAGGTGCTACTGCCATGTGTCCTTTTTGTTATGTAGATTCCGTCATTGGCTCAAAATCAGGATTTCCTGTTGATGACCCGTTTTTTTTGGAAGAAATGCAAAGACACTGGTTTGGAAGATAGCAAAAGATATCCAATTAATTAATTTGCCCTTTTTGTGTTGTTCTATTGTAATTTAAGAAAATAGTCTACGGTTGACCAGACCCACCCATTAGCATATTCAGAGCGGGTGGTCACTTGAAGCTTAGTATCATCATCAAGGAGTTTAATTTCTTGGAACATTTGCTCGGCGACACCGTCCCAAAAAAGCTCAAAGGTGCCATCAATAATCTCAGACTTCTTTATTAACTTCGGCTCCCAATAACAGTCATCCGGGTAACACTTTGCCCACTGTTCAACAGAAAGATAATACTTGTCCGCTTCTGTTATTCGAATCTTGATTATACTCTCAGTGTCTTCATCTACGTTTATCCATGTCCCAACGAAGGCTTCTGCTTCTTGTGATGGTGGAGGCACTACTCCATTTCCACCACTACATCCTGCTACTGTTAGTAGCGAAAAAACTAACAATGTTATCAATATCTTTTTCACTTCTTTTCACCTCCTTTCTTTAAATTTTTTTATTTTTAAGGTACTAATTCAAAACTATCCTTAACTATATATCCTTTCTTTTATGCTGTCAACCCCCAGTCTTATCCAACGCAAGATGAGCCTGAAATATGTCTGGGGGCCTAGAACAGGGGACAGTTCTCTGTTTGACCTCTTTCCTCTGATGATTTAGAATATTATCATTAATATACTTACGAAAGAGGAGTTTCCTATGCCCAGAGTAGCCTGTATCAAAAGCAAGAGCGAAATCTACCACCTTATAACCAGAGGTATTAACCAACAAAATATTTTCTCCTCTTTTGCAGATTAGGGAAGATTCCTAAACACCTTTTTATTCCATGTCAAACCAGAGACTCAAAGTAAGAGTTGGCAATATCTCCAGGGACTGGCTGGTTGTTCTTTGAGACAGCTGGCCAGGTTAACAGGATTGACGGTGAATCAGATGGTGAGAGTTTGAAACAGAGAACCATCTTCTGTTTCTCGGTAAATTATTAGATCTGGATTATAGCACAGTCAGTATGGGAAGAAAAAGATTAATTATTATTTAAACAACAATGCACCTCATTATTTGCTGAGGGGTATTGTTGTTCTCAATGGTCAAGCAAAACAATGTGGGCAGCCCGTGAAGACCTAATCATTATACATAATTGAAAGAGGTGTTTTATGAAAGCAGTCCGTCTTACTAAAATAGGACAACCTTTGGAATTACAGGAAGTACCTTTACCCAGGGCAGGTGAGAGAGATGTTCTGGTACGAGTAAGGGCAGCTGGAATTTGCCATTCAGATGTTCATTATCGAGCCGGCATATCCCCGGTTGGTACTTTGCCGCAAACTCTTGGACATGAGATTGCCGGCATCGTGGAAGAAACCGGTTCACAAGTTCGCTTTCCCAAAATTGGGGATAGGGTTTGCATCCACTATCAATTGAACTGTGGTGATTGTAATTTTTGTGTAAGCGGAAATGAGCAATTTTGCAAACACGGTATGATGATTGGTAAGCATTGTGACGGTGGTTATGCTGAATATGTTGCTGTACCTGCTCGAAATACAGTATTATTGCCAGATGAAGTTTCTTTTGAAGAGGGAGCTATCCTAATGTGTTCTTCGGCAACATCCTATCATGCTCTTAAAAAAGTCAGATTAAAAGCCGGTGAAACAGTTGCCGTTTTTGGTGCCGGCGGATTAGGGATTTCTGCTATTCAACTGGCCAGAATAATGGGTGCTCTTGATGTATATAGTATTGATATTAATAAAGATAAGCTTAAATTATCTGAAAAATTTGGGGCTATACCAATCAACGCAGCAGAAGGAGACCCGGTTTCTAATCTGTTTAAATATACTAACAATAGGGGAGTAGACGTTGCACTGGAGGTTATTGGGCTTCCTCAGACTATGAGGCAAGCGGTTAAGTCGATGGGAGTATTTGGGCGTACTGCCTTAGTGGGGATTACAGATAAACCATTTGAAATATTTTCATATCAGGAACTTCTTGGAAAAGAGGCAGAAGTAATCGGTTGCTCTGATCATCTATTGAGTGAATTACCCTTGCTTGTGGAATTTGTGAGAAGAAAGAAGCTTGATTTATCACATGTTATAACAAAGAAAATACCCTTAGACGCCTCTTTAATTAATGAAGTAATGGATGATATGGAGGCATTTGGGGGTGAAGTAAGGGTAGTAATCTGTCCCTAGTTCCAATGTGCCAATGGTCCAATGGGGTTAGGCTTCACAATTTCTATATTGGAGTCAAATTGTTAAAGCTATTGAGGATTGTTTGAAATATAAAATAAAAATAAATATTAGGGGGAAAAAGATGAATAAAAAAATTGATAAGATTAATGAAAAGGTTTGGGAAGCAATAAATAGTACAATAAATAAATTTAGGGAACACCCATATTATTTCTTTACTGAATCAGACATCGTATCATATTTTTATCACAAGTTATACTCAACAACTCACGAACAATTAACCCAGGATGGCAAAAAAATATATCTTGTCCATAGGGAATATCCAACTAATTTTAGGTATAAGAAATCTGAGTTATTAAAAGAAGATTTTAAGGAACCATATTCTTTAGATACAAAAGAAGGCGATAGAGGAAATTATGATTTAGCTATTTTGGACCCAAACTTTGTTAAAAATGCTAACAGCGAAGAAGATATAGTAAACAAAAATGTAAGATTGTTGGAAATTAGAACTGTAAATAATAAAAATTTTGAAATTAGCAAAGAGTTATTATTTGCTATCGAATTTAAATATGTTATTAACAATAGTAAGAATTTTGTAAATGAAGTAAAAATGGATAACAAAAAATTATTGTTTGCCAAAGAATTTGGTGGCGCTAAAGAAGTAATTAATTTGGTTTTTTGTAATATTGAGTATCATTATATCGATGATTTAAAAAAAGAAATACAAACCGCTAATAATGATATTCTCTCAGTTTTTATTCAATCGTATTATGATGGGAAGAAAAAAGAAACTCCCAGACCTTTAATGAATAAAGGATGTTCAAGAATAAAATAGCATAAAAAATCAAATTACAACTAATTACTACTAAAATAATTTTTAAAGGAAAATACCAGCTGGCCTGATTTAAATAAAGCTAGGACATATTTTGGGGAACAGATTGAAAGAAGTTCGGAGCCTGACATTATTATCAAGTCTGAGAATGTACTGTTTTTTATTGAAGCTAAACTAATAGCAAGCAATGAGACAGTACCAACTAACTTGAATGATGCTAAAAAATATCAAGAAAAGGATAAGGAATTATACTCTCAACTTTTTAAATCTGACTTTAATACTGTAGCTGTTCAGGAGAAGAAATATAAATAGAATAAGTAAATAGAACAAGGGACGGCAGACTGTGTGAAAACTAATTAATATTTTTTTAATTATATCTCTAACTGTAATCATTTTCTTGGTCAATTCTGTTCTTTGACAGTATAATAGAAAAGAAAAAGGAAATACCGGCCTCCTA
>JAGPKD010000116.1 GCA_018054125.1 Candidatus Oleihabitans oleiphilus
TTAGTATCTGGTATTTAGTTTGCCTATTACTTATTACTGAATTGGCTCCTCGCAATGACAAAATCGTATATCGTATTACGTATAAGGTATATCGTTTAAATACAGTTGCTAGTCGGAAGTTATTTCAGGGGTGGTCAAGGGGAAGGATTCCCCTTGAATATCTTGTTGGTAAAACAAGATAGCATTTCTTTAAAAGGTATTGTTCTTTATTATTTAACTAACTTTTACACTATATACTAAATACTAAATACTATATACTAAATACTAAATACTATATACTGAATACTAGATACTCAATACTGATAATTGAGGGGTTTCAGGGGAGGTATCCCTTGATTATCTTGGGAAAGGAGCATATAAAATGGAAAATAATATTTCTTTATACGAAAAATTAGGTTTGTTTTATCTGGGCAAGGAGGTTGATCCCAGAACCTTTAAAATTACTGATAATCTTTTTCTCTATAAGTCCAAAGATTTTACCACCCATGCTGCTATAATCGGTATGACTGGCAGTGGAAAAACCGGTCTGGGAATTGCCATTATTGAAGAGGCCACCATTGATAGAATTCCTTCTATAATCATTGATCCTAAAGGGGATATGAGCAATCTTCTTCTTGCCTTTCCCGATTTGAAACCAGAGGATTTTCGGGAATGGATTGATCCAGTAGAAGCAGAAAATAAAGGAATGGAGCCTAATGCCTATGCTGAGGAAGTGGCACGAAATTGGGAAGCAGGATTAAAAAACTTTCAGCAGGATAAGGAAAGAGTCAGTCTTTATAAAAATAGTGCTGATTTTACCATATACACTCCCGGTAGTTCGGCAGGTATTCCCTTATCGGTGTTAAGCAATTTTGAAGCACCCCCTGAAGATGTTATGAATGATCCTGATACCTATTCTGCTGTTATTAATTCTACAGTAACGGGGCTTCTTTCTCTGATTAATGTTAAGGTTGACGCCTTGACTAGTAAAGAATATATTCTAATAGCTGCCTTATTCTCTTATTTCTGGAAGAAAAATATGAACCTTACTCTGGAGGAATTGATTGGTTATATTACCAACCCTCCCTTTGAGAAGATTGGTGTGTTAAGTTTAAATAGCTTTTATCCCCAGAAGGAAAGATTTGAACTGGCTATGCTTCTAAATAATATCCTATCAAGTCCTGGATTTGCTATGTGGTTAGAGGGTGAAAGATTAGATATTCAAAATCTCTTATATAATGAAGAGGGCAAGCCCAGGGTTAGTATCCTTTCCCTTTCCCATTTAGACTATAATCAACAGATGTTTTTTGTGACACTTTTTTTGAATAAATATATCAGCTGGATGAGACAACAAACAGGGACTCCTTCTTTGCGAACTTTACTTTATATGGATGAAATATTTGGTTTCTTTCCGGCTACTTCCAATCCGCCTTCCAAACAGCCGATGTTGATTCTATTAAAACAAGCCAGGGCTTATGGTGTAGGAGTAGTTTTAGCTACTCAGAATCCTATCGATCTTGATTATAAAGGGCTGGCTAATATTGGTAGCTGGTTTTTAGGTAGGTTACAGACCAGGCAGGATAGAGAAAAAGTAGTAGATGGAATGGCAAAAAACGTGGAAGGTGCCATGAATAAGAGTGAGATAGAAAATTTACTTGCCAATATGAAAAAACGTACTTTTCTTTTGAAGAGTGCTCACCTGGATTCCCTTCCCCTGTTGGAAACAAGATGGGTATTATCTTATTTAATAGGACCTCTGTCGGTTATGGAGATTAAAAAGCTGATGGAGAAGAAACAAGCAATGGTTGCTCCACAGCAAGAAGAGGTCGTCGAGGTTGAGATAGGTGTAAAAAGTGATGAATCAACAGTAAGCGGAACAAAGCCCTTTCTATCAGATAAGATAAAGCAATATTTTTTACATCATCCACCTTTTAGGGAAGATGTTATTTATCAACCGAGAATTATATTTAGTGGTAAGGTAAGGTTTTACAATGAATCTAAAAGGATTGATCATAAAGAGGAGATTTCACTTAAAATTCCTGTTTATAAAGATAATATAGACCTGAATTTTAATGAGGCCCTACCCAATGATGATGATATCAATAGTTATGATCTAAAGCCGTTGGAGCAAGCTCGTTTTGCCTTATTACCCCCATTTATAGAAAAAATGAAAGATATGAGTGCTCTGGAAGAAAAATTCAAAAATTATGTTTACGATACCAGTAGAATAGAACTGTACCATTGCCGTGAATTAAAATTATTATCCAGGCCAGGAGAAGAATTATCTGATTATAAATCTAGAATGTTAGATCTCATCAGAGCAGAAAAGGACAAAGCAGTTGAAAAATTAACCGAACAATATACTAAAAAGGGAGAAAAGTTAGAGAAAGAGTTTATTAGGCTACAACAAAAACTGGGAAAAGAGGAAGCAGACGTAAAGACAGCCAGCACCGATAGTGCTTTATCTCTGGGTTCCAGTGTAATTGGTGTCTTGTTGGGGAGAAGCAAGGTTGGAACCTTAAACACCGGTGTGACCGGTTTAAAAAGAGCTAGCAGGGTTTTAAAAGAGAAAAAGGATGTTGAACAGGTAAAGAAAAAGATTGAACTGCTCAGTAAGAGTATTCAAGAATTGGAAGAGGAATTAAAACAGAATATTGAAAATTTGTCCAGCCAATTTGATATTGACCACTATACTATTGAGACTATAAGTATAAAACCTAAAAAGGGGGATATTTTCGGTATTAGTGCAGCTCTGTTGTGGGAATCCAGATAAGTTAAATTGGAAAATATTTATAAATTAGCTCATAATTTTTAGATGAGTTAAATAATTTTATCGAGAGAGGAAAAGGGCTAACAGATATGGATGTTAGGGAGAATTATCAGAAGATAAGAGCAGAGATACCATCATATGTCAAGGTGGTGGTGGCTGCTAAGACCAGAACTGCAGCTGAAATAAAGGAAGTAATTGAGGCTGGAGCAACTGATATTGGAGAAAATTATGTTCAGGAAGCGGAAAGAATCAGGCGAGCCCTGGGATGGTCTTTGTCTCAAAAAGTCAAGTGGCACATGATTGGACATTTGCAGAAAAATAAAATTAATAAAGCCCTTCCTATCTTTGATTTAATTCAAACAGTTGACTCTTTAGAACTTGCTCAAGAAATTGATAAACGGGTAGAAAAAGCGGGCAAGAAGTTTGTTCCTATTTTATTAGAGCTAAATATTGGTAGTGAAATATCCAAATCTGGTCTTAAACCTGAGGAACATGAAAATTGGGAAGAATTCCTGGAGCAATTAGTGGTTGCTATTTCTCGCCTTGACCATATTCAATTAGAGGGATTGATGACTATGGCGCCTATTTTTTCAGTTCCCGAACAGTATCGTCCCTATTTTCGCAGGACCAAAAATATGTTTGATAGACTGGCTAAGTTGAAATTAGAACGGGTAAATATGAGATATCTGTCCATGGGGATGAGTAATTCTTATCGGGTGGCAATTGAAGAAGGTGCTAATATGGTTAGAATTGGTAGTGCTATTTTTGGTCCTAGAGAAAGACCCTGATTTCTAAAAATTCTCCTTAATTTTTATGGTGGAAAGATAATAATTATGGCTAACAAAATAAATATTAAAGGATTGACCACTGAGGAGTTAGCGGAAATAATAGTAAAAGAAGGGTTTCCTGCTTATAGGGCAAAACAAATTTTTCACTGGCTTTACCAGAAAAAGGTGAACAGCTTTAAAGAGATGAGCAATTTACCCCAGGATTTAATTAATCTACTGGAATCCCTTTTTCACCTGGAGAGCCTTAATGGTCTTGCCCAACAAAAATCAAAAGATGGGGCGCAAAAATTCCTTTTTCAGCTCAGCGATAAGCAGCTCATTGAGAGTGTGCTTATTCCCAACAAAGAGAACAAGAAAGAGTCAAACAAAGAGAGAACTACTATTTGTCTTTCTTCTCAGGTAGGCTGCCAGTGGCATTGCCTTTTTTGTGCCAGTGGGCAAAGGGGCTTTAAGAGAAACCTAAAGGCTGGTGAAATTATTGAGCAAATCTTAGCTGTGCAGAGGCTCTCTCGTAAGACCATTCAGAATGTGGTTTTTATGGGGATGGGAGTGCCACTTGATAATTATGAACAGTTAATGAG
>JAGPKD010000117.1 GCA_018054125.1 Candidatus Oleihabitans oleiphilus
GAGAAAATCTGCTTCCCTTTGACCAAAGCGGAATCGCTGGAGTAATTGAGTATGCAGTCAGATTATCAGGTAGAAAAAATAAACTATCCACTCACTTTAATAATCTGGTTGATCTCTTAAGAGAGGCTGATTACTGGGCAAAGAGAGACCATCAGGATATTATTCAGAAAAAACAGGTAAACAGGGCTATTAAAGAAAAAATTGAAAGACTGAACCTTATCGAAAGTAAAATACAGGAAATGATAGAACAGGGAACTTTGATGATTGATACAGAAGGTTCCGTAGTAGGCCAGGTAAACGGTCTTTCCGTATATGACCTGGGCGAATATTCCTTCGGTAAACCAACCAGAATCACTGCTAAAACCGCCATAGGTAGAGCAGGAATTATTAATATTGAAAGGGAGGCTGACTTAAGTGGGAAAACTCACAATAAAGGTGTACTCATTCTTAGTGGTTATCTTCGTTCCAAATATGCCCAGGATAAACCTCTCACTATCAGTGCCAGTATCTGTTTTGAACAATCCTATTCTGGAGTTGATGGAGATAGCGCCTCTTCCACAGAGGCTTATGCCCTCCTCTCCAGTATTGCCGATATCCCTATAAGACAGGACATCGCGGTAACCGGTTCTATCAATCAAAAAGGAGAAATTCAAGCCATTGGGGGAGTAAACCAAAAAATAGAAGGATTTTATGAAGTATGTAAAGCAAAAGGGTTAACTGAAACCCAAGGTGTGATAATTCCAGAAGCAAATATTCCAGATTTAATGCTCAGAGAAGAGGTAGTAGAAGCTATCAAGAATCATAAATTTCATCTCTATCCCATAAAAACTATTGACCAGGGAATGGAAATATTAACGGGAAGAAAAGCAGGTGCAAGACAGAAAAACGGGAAATTTGAGGAAAATACTATTAATGATCTTGTTGATCAGAAGCTTTTGGAATTTGCCATTAAATTAAAAGAGTTTGGTGAAGAAAAAAAACAGAAATAATATATTTAAATATATTCAGGGGGAATCTATAATGAAAAATAAACTAACCAGAAAGGTCATAGCTATCGGTATTCTTTTTTCCTTTCTTTTTTCCTTTCTTTTTTTACTGAGTTCTCCCATATTTGCCAGCAGTAGTAACATTCAGTTGGAAGAGCTCCTTCAGTCTATTATAGAAGAAAAAACAACCATAACAGATGCTTATGCAGTTATCAACTTGGGTAACTTCTTTTTTGCTCAACAGTTATATCCGCCAGCTCGGGATGAATATTACCAAGCATTACAAATCGAACCAACAAATAAAATAGCACACATTAATCTCAGTTATACCTTTTTTAAAATAGGTGATTTCGAACAGGCACTGGAACAATTGACTCAATTAGAGGATAATGATATTGCTCAGGCCTGTTATATTAAAGGTCTCATTTATAAAGAACAGCGTAAATTAGAGGAAGCAATTGAACAATACGAAAAGGTGGTAGAGCTAATTCCCAATCATCAAGAATTGAATGCTGAATTAGGACAGCTCTATCTTGATAACCGCCAGTTAGTTAAGGCCAATGAGAGATTTATAGAAATGGGGTACTGTCAACCTCGCCCACCCATTATGGATAAACTAATTGCCTATCAAGCAAATGCCTATTGTTATCTTCATCTGGGAAATTACTACCGTAACATAGGGGAGCTGGAGAAAGCTCAACAAGCTTACCAAAAAGCAACCCAATTTGAAGGTGATGAGCGCTCAATTGCCCTGGCTTATTTTTATCAGGGAGAAATTGACTTAAAAGATCATAATTATGACCGAGCTATTTTGGAGAAAGAGCTGGCTCAAAAAGTATATCCCTTAGGAGAACACAATTTTACTTTTAACATTTTTGCAGAGGCACTGCTAGAAATTGGTGACCAGTATTACCATAATGGTAATTTACCAGAGGCAATAACTCATTACCAATTAGCTACTAATTTAGCAAATGATCCAGCTATTCTGGCCTTAGCTCATTATAAAAAGGGATTAACCTATTATCGAAGTCAGGATTATGAAAATGCCTTAAGGGAAGCCGAAATTGCTCTATCTTGTAACCCTGATTATTTATCTGATCGCCAAAGGCTGATTGATTTACTAATTGCCAACAGTTGGTCAGAAATTACCAAAAAATAGCACAGTTATAAAGACAGTTATGAAGTAAGTTCATAAGTTCATTAAATTAGTATTTTTTTCCAGAATTAATAATAAATCTCTCCAAAATTTAGAGAGGAGTTCATAAAATGAGTTTAACGCAATTTTTAAAAGGTTTAGTTATCATTCTTATTGGTGTTATCTTATTATTAAATAATTTTAATATTCTAAATTGGTCGGTCTGGATTAATATTTTAAGATTATGGCCTATACTTCTGATCAGTTTGGGACTTAGCTTAATCTTCAGGAAAAGACTTTCCTGGCTTGCCCCTCTTATTATCTTGATTGGAATTATCATAGGTGTAGGTGCTAACTATATGGGGGTTGATTTTAACTTAGAAGGTAAAATAGTTACTGAAGTAGAAACTCTGCAAAGAGAAGTGACTATGATTCCAATAACTAAAGAAACTGAACAAGAAAGCAAGGAAGAAACTGAGTTTTTGACAGAAGAAGATGTTATAACAGATTCTGGCACTGAGGCCGAAGAAGAAAAAAAAGAGATTACTGAAATAATCCCTCCAAAAGAAACGGAAATGGTAGCCCACATTCAGAAAGTAAATCTTCAGCTAAACTATGAAGTAGGTACCTTTACCTTGCAGTATCCTACTCCTTTACTTTATCAATGCCAGGTCAGCTATCGCTATCCTGAATTTAAACCTATTGAAGATTATTCTCTCCTGGATCAGGAGGCAAATATCCAGATTTATCATAATCCGATATCAGAACAACAGTCACAAAATCCCAATAACAGGATAGAATTAAGGCTTAATAAAGATATAATCTATAATATTTTGATTGAAACCGGAGCTACAGTAATAGATTATGATTTGTCGAAATTTAAAATAGAAAATTTTTCCATAAAGAGTGGAGCATCTAAAATTAACATCACCGTTCCCCAGTATAATGGAAAAATAAATATCGACTCCGGGGTATCCAAAATAGATATTGCCATTCCTCTCAAGGTGGGAACTATGATTTATCTTGAGACCGGATTAAGTATTAAAGACCTCGGCGAGGATTTCCAAAAACTGGAAAATAATATCTATATTTCCAAAAATTACCATGAGGCAGAATACCGAGTAAATATTAATATTGATGCTGGTTTATCTCAGATTAACATCCATTACCTGTAAAATTAAATAATATAGTTAAGAGGCAGAAAAGAATAAATTAATTACACCAATTACTCTTTACTGCCTCTTCTTATTATTATAAGTCTACTATTTTTATATTTTAAATACTATTTCTTTTTGCTTTTCTTCAAATTCGACTTTAACCTTATCATTTTCCTTAATCTTGCCTTCCAAAATTTGTAAGGCTAAGGGATCCTGAATATATTTCTGTATAGTTCTCTTTAAAGGTCTGGCTCCATATTGTGGATCAAACCCGCGTTCAGCAAGGATTTCTTTTACTTTGCTACTTACCTCTAATTCGATATTCTTTTCTTTTAGTCTCTTTCTCAATATCTCAAGCTGAATATCAACAATTTGAATAATATGCTCCTTTTCCAGGCGGTTGAAAATAATAATCTCATCTACCCTATTCAAAAACTCTGGTTTAAAATGTTCTCTTAATACCTGGTAAACCTGTTTGTTCACTTCTTCTTTATTAGCTAAGTTCATCTGATAGATGTATTGACTGCCAATATTAGAGGTCATAATTAAGATGGTATTCTTAAAATTAACAACCCTACCCTGTCCATCTGTTAGCCTTCCATCATCCATTATTTGTAATAATATATTAAAGACATCAGGGTGAGCTTTTTCAATTTCATCAAACAGGATTACCGCATAGGGTCTACGCCTCACAATTTCTGTCAATTGACCCCCCTCTTCATAGCCAACATAACCAGGAGGAGCACCAATTAATCTAGCTACACTATGCTTTTCCATATATTCAGACATATCAATTCTAACCAGAGCATTCTCATCATTAAATAAAAAGGCAGCTAGAC
>JAGPKD010000118.1 GCA_018054125.1 Candidatus Oleihabitans oleiphilus
GGGACCACAATTCCCATGGTACCCCAGGAAGTACCAGTACATATGGCAATAAAAGCAGAAATAATAAAGGTTAAAATAGGTAATATGAGTGGAGATAAAACACCTGCTAAGGCATTAACAATATAAGGTGCCGTACCCAATTCATCACATACACCTTTAATAGCCCAGGCTGAAATTAAAATTAAGGTGGCATAAACCATCATCCTGGCACCATTTAGAAAAGAATCCATTATCTCTGCTACTGAAGCAATCCTTTGCCCTAAATACATGACCATAGCTACCAAAAAAGAAATAAGGGTAGCTAATAAAATAGAGAACATAGCATCAGCATCTGAGATGGCTTGAGAAAATGATTCAGCTGAACTACCACCACCACTTGCCCACATAAAATAGAAAGACAAAACAACCAGTAACAAAATGGGTAACCATAGATTTATTGCTTTTGGTGAAGCTTTTTGAGCAATCTTTAAATCTGAGGTGCCGGCTAATGGTCTGGCATCTTTTGCCCAGAGTTCATGTGTAGTCCTAGCTCGATATTCTGCTTTTAACATCGGTCCAAAATCTCTTCCAGTATAAGCTATAATGCCAACCATGATAATGGCTAAAATAGAATAAAAGCTATAAGGAATACTTTGTAGCCATAAAAAATAAGGAGAAACTTCAATTCCTGCTGGAAGAGATTCCCCAATAAGACCAACCTGATAGCCTATCCAGGTTGAAATCAAAAATATGGAAGAAACTGGTGCTGCGGTGGAATCCACAATATAAGACAATTTCTCTCTGGAAATATGATATTTATCAGAAAGTGGTCGAAACAAATTTCCGATAAAGGCGGAATTGGCATAATCATCAATAAAGATTATAATCCCTCCCAACCAGGAGAAAATTTGAGCCATTTTAGCATTATGCGCTTTTTTGCTGATTGATTCCAAAAAACCCTGTCCACCACCAGAGAAAAATATCATGCCCATCAAGCCGCCCACTAAAAAGAAAAATAAGATAATGCTGGCATTCCAGGAATCTGCTACCTGAGCCACCAGTATATTAGCTGTCTTTTCCAGGCCAGACCATAAATTACCATTATGAAGAATAGTTGCCCCCACCAAAACAGCAATAAGTAAAGAAATTAATGCTTCTCTTAAGATAATACAAAGAATAATAGCCAAAATAGGTGGCACTAAAGACCAGAGACCATAACTACCGTTACTTTCTTCCTCGTTAGCCCAACCCATTACCGATAAGAACGATAGAATAATCAACACAGAAAAGATCACTATAACAAAGCGATTAAATCTATTCTTCCTGATCATTATTCTAAAAACTCTCCTTTATAATTTTTTTAAATTTTCTAAGCAAAATTAATCTAAGATAAAGTAATAAAAGTATTATTTTGTATTATTTTATTAATTTTAACAATAATTATTTTGGTCCTCCTTTCTTGTTGATTTTTTACCTTTCTGGAACAGATAGTTCTAGCATTCTTTCTCTTCTCTCAACATAAAAAAGGGCAATCAATAAGCGCCAGGCTCATCGATTGCCCTTTATAAATAGCAAGATAGCTTTTTACCTCCCTTTTCTCTCTCCTCGATGAGATAGCGCTCCACCTAAGAGCGGGAGTTCTCTTAGGTGACAGTGCTATGATTATTCACCATAGCCCCAGCCTGAAGCTTAGAGCAATAATCTTCAGACTTCGGCGAAGACCCCTTTCCTGATAGGTCATTGCTGCTCGAGCTTACTATCAGTACTCTTGATCATTCGCGCCTCTACCTCACTTTAGATAAAAAGTGAGGCAAATAATATTCAATTTTCTTCAAACTAACATAACTTCACCAAAATGTCAAAAATATTTCAAATTTTTCAAAAGAAATTCTTCCTTTTTACTATTAACATTAATCTCTAATCAATTTTTTGAATAATAATTTTAGATCCAGACCTTACCTTTTTAAGCACCTCTGGATTGCCAATGATCTTGCCAAAGATATTTACGGCACTAGCTGCCCTGATCTCATCTCCAGAACTGGCCGGTGTTCTACCAAAGAAGATACAAAAAGCCTCACCTGGTGGCCAATAGCCAAGCTCTCCCATTGACACTACCTCACGAGCATCTTTCTCTAATTCAATTTTTGCTCCAATGGAAAAATAAATCTCATCTCCCCAGGTATTAACCCGACCTTCGATGGGTAACAAATCCCATATTTTTTTGGCTGTTTTACTATTATTTAATTCAGCTTCAAGCTGTATATCATCTGTTTTTATCAAAATCTTTTTCATTTTATAATTACCTTTACCTCCTTCTTTATAATTTCTTCTGATCAAATAACTCCTTAGCCCTTTTAGCGATATGCTCGGCAGTTAGACCAAACACCTTAAGTAATTCCCAGGGAGCACCAGAAAGTCCAAACTCATCATTCACTCCAATCATATCGAAAAGGAATGGAGTGTTATATTTCTTGCTGGTAGCAACCACTCCAGCTACTATATTACCAAATCCCCCCTTCTGATGTTCCTCAGCAGTAAGAATGACTCCAATTTCTTGAGCTGCTTTTCGGATTACCTCTTTATCAATAGGCTTTACCGTATGAATGTTTATAACCCTGGTTTCCAAGTTAAACTCTTTCTTAAGAATATAGGCAGCTCGCATCGCCTCAGCTACCATTGGTCCACAGGCAATAATGGCAATATCCTCACCTTCAGTTTGGTAATCGGTACTGAGCTTTGTCTCAAAAGCATCCACAAAGTTTTCCTTTTCTTCCCTGAAACGAATTACATTGGCATAGCCAAACTGATAGGGAGTCTCCTCTTTGCTAATTATCGGAGTAGCTTCTCGGGCATAACGAATCACGGCTGGCCCCGGAATTTTAGCCACTACCTTGGTCCCCTTTTCGGTCTCTAAGGAATCACTGGGCACAATAATATGCATATTGGGTAAATAATACATATTACTGATCTCTTCTAAGGCCTGGTGGGTCGCACCGTCTGGACCAACCGAGAGGCCTCCATGAGCATTAGCAATTTTGACCTTAAAATTATTATAACAGAGGGTAGTTCTAATCTGATCCCAGTTTCTGCCAGTAACAAATACCCCATAAGAACCAATGAAGGCAGTCTTACCTTCTTTAGCAAAACCAGCAGCAACTAAGGTCATATTCTGTTCGGCAATACCCAGCTGGAAAAAACGTTTTTTCCTTTCCGGATGATGGGCATAAAATTGATCCATTTTGATAGAACTGGTAATATCTGCCCCAAAAGCAACTACATTAGGTGATTCCCCCAGCTCTTCAATAGCATCTCCAAACCCATTTCTGGTAGGAATCATTTTTACCTTCATAATATCCTGGCTATTCCACCAGTATTCTCTACTGAATTTAGGCATGGCCTGCTCAACTTTTTGATTTACTTCCTCCTGATAATCGCAGGCAATTTTAAGTAATTTATTCACTTTTTCCTGGTTAAAACCAGGTGCTTTAATGTCTTGTAAGGCTTTTTCTAAAGATTCTGCTCCAGTAAGGCCATCTTTAGGGCAGATTCCGTGATAGCCTACCACATTCTCAGCAAAGGAAACCTCTTTACCCTTCGTAGTATGAGCAATAATGACAATGGGCTGGCCCTTGATCTGTAAAGCTTTATTTAGAGTATCCAGGATTTCTTTCAGGTTATGGCCATCCATCTCCAGGACCTGCCAGCCAAAGGATTGCCATTTTTCGACTAAGTTTTCCAGCCTCATCACCTCTTCTGTAGGTCCGTCAATCTGAAGTCGATTGCGGTCTACAATAGCAATAAGATTATCCAGCTTATAGTGAGCAGCGGACATAATAGCTTCCCAGACTGAACCTTCATCTAATTCTCCATCACCTAAGATACAATAGGTATGATAACCTTTCTTCTCCAGACGGGCATTTAAGGCACAACCCACCGCTACTCCCAATCCCTGACCTAAAGAACCACTGGACAGCTCAATACCGGGTGTTTTAAAACGATTAGGGTGTCCTTCAAAGCCAGACCAGAGCTTTCTTAATTTAACCACCGCGGAAACAGGAAAATAACCAGCCATCCCTAAGGCCACATAAATAGCAGGTGCCTTATGCCCCACTGACCAGATGACTCGAT
>JAGPKD010000119.1 GCA_018054125.1 Candidatus Oleihabitans oleiphilus
AGGAACAACTTCAGCTAGAAACCATCTTTCACATTACCTGTAGAGATAGAAATTTATTAGCCTTAAAAGCAGAATTACTGGGAGCACACGCCTTAGGTGTTCATAATATCCTGGCTCTTTCTGGAGATCATCCCCAAATGGGTGATCATCCCAATGCCACCCCTGTTTTTGATGTAGATGCCATAGGTTTAGTTAAGATCATTCAAGAACTAAACCAGGGCTATTTTTCCAGTACCAAAATATCTGATTACCAGACTGATTTTTTCATTGGTGTAGCTGGAAATCCAGGAAGCAAAGATCTAGAGAAGGAGATATCCAGAGTAGAAGATAAGGTGGCTTCCGGTGCCCACTTTATTCAGACTCAACCTATTTTCAGTATAAAAATTCTGGAAAATTTTCTCAATAGGTCTCAACACATCCTAGTGCCTAAGATTATCGGTATTATGCCTTTAAGAGGTAAAAAAATGGTTGATTATATAGATAAAAATCTGTCCCATATTGCCATTCCTGAGCAGATACGAGACAGGATGACCAATGCTGGAATAGAAGAAGGTATTAATATTGCTCAGGAGCTAATCAAAGAAATTTTACCCATCAAAGAAGTAGCCGGTATTCACCTCTTTCCTATGAATAAATTGTCCCTCATTCCTCAACTAATAATGGAAAGAGATTCAGACGATGAGTCAGTTTTTTATTCTAATAGGATTTCCTCCAGGGCATAGATTAATTGCTGATTTTGTTTCTGGGTACCAATGGTAATCCTGAGGAAGGTGTCACAACCCCATAGCCTACCAGAACGAACTATAATACCCTTCTCCATAAGTTTATCAGTAATTACCTCGGCATCTTTTTTCATATCTACATAGATAAAATTTGCTTCAGTAGGGATATAAGAAAGCTTCAATCTATCAAATTGCTGGTATAAAAATGCCTTTCCTTCTCTATTATTTTGTAATAATTCCCCCCGGTACCTCTCATCTGCCAAAAATGCCCGAGCAGCAACCTGGGCTAAGCAATTAACCGAATAGGGAGGCTGTATCTTCTTCAGATAATAAATTATCTCTTCCTGAGCAATGCCAAAGCCAACCCTCAATCCAGCCATACCGCCAATTTTGGAAAAGGTACGCAAGACCACCAGATAATGTTCATCTTCTCTAATTAATTTAATACTGTCGGGAAATTCTTGATTCTCTACAAAATCACAATAGGCTTCATCTAAGACAATGATAATGTTTTGGGGAATTCTCCTTAAAAAATCTTTTAACTCCTCATGGGTAAAAATAGTGCCATTGGGATTATGAGGATTATTAAGAAAAATCATCTTGGTCTTATTGCTAACCGCGGCAGCCATAGCGGGTAGATCATGTTTTCTTTTTTGGAAAGGAACCATGATTAGCTTCCCACCATTTATGGTGGTGGCATTCTCATAGGTCTTAAACCCATATTCCCCCATAATAACCTCATCACCAGGAGTAATAAAACTATTTCCTAATAAATAAATTAATTCATCTCCCCCATTAGTAATGATCAGCATCTGAGGATCGATACCCAATTGACTGGCTATCTCTTGTCTAAGCAGGCTACTGGAACCATCCGGGTACTGATGAATCACAGGTAATGCTGATTTTATTGCCTCTTGAACTAATACTGAAGGCCCCAAAACACTCTCATTGGTGGCAAGATTTATTACTTCTCTAAAACCAATATCTTGCTTTACTTCTTCCCTTGTTTTAGATGGTATATAGGCATCTAAAGAGAGCACTTCTTTTTTTACTAAATTTTCTAAGTTTTTAACCGCCATTTAGTTAACCTCTTTTATTTTATCCTCATTTTTAACACTTGTTTCTCTTCGTCTTTTTTCTAATTCTGTCAGAATAGCCTGGTAGGATATACCATAATAGGACAATGCTACCAGGGTATGAAAGCATAAATCAGCAGTTTCATAAATAATCTGGTCTTTATCCTGATTTTTTAAGGCAATTAAGACCTCGGCAGCCTCTTCAACAATCTTCTTGGGCATTTTTTCACCGGGACTGGCCAATAGGCGACAAACATAGGAATCAGAGCGGGGATTTACCTTACGTTCTTCAAATACCTTGGTTAATTCCTCAAGTATATTTATCTTTTCTAGATCCTTATTCTCCCTATTATTATTATTATCTTCTTTCTTCCCAGAGGAGGAAGCTTCCTTACCAGCAAGGCTCCGATAAAAACAGGAAAAGGAACCAGTATGACAGGCTACCCCTTTTTGCTTAACTTTCAGCAATAAAGCATCACCATCACAATCCAATAGAATTTGTTTTACCTCTTGAGTATGTCCTGAAGTTTCCCCCTTAAGCCACAATTTTTTTCTGCTCCGACTGTAAAAATAAGCCTTTCCGCTTTGTAAGGTCTTCTTTAATGATAGTTCATTCATATAAGCTAACATCAAAACCTGTCCAGTAGAAACATCCTGCACAATTACCGGTATCAAACCATCCTCATTATATTTTAATTGAGCTAATAGTTCCTTTTCTATCTCCATTTATTGCCTCTCCCTCTCCCATCTCACTGATATACCCTTTGATAATAGATATTGTTTTACTTGAGCAATAGAAATCTCTTTGCGATGAAAAATGGAGGCAGCAAGTGCGGCACTTGCATTACCAGCGGTGAAAACTTCGTAGAAATGTTCCATCTTCCCAGCACCTCCCGAGGCAATCACTGGACATCTCGTTATTTCCACCACCTGTCTGGTTAATTCCAGGTCATATCCTTCTTTAGTGCCATCACAATCCATACTGGTTAACAATATTTCACCAGCACCCAATTTTTCTACCTCCTGAGCCCAGCTAAGCACATCCTTACCAGTAGGAATTCTCCCTCCTTGAATCATTACTTCCCAATGGTCTCCTCTCCTTGCCGCATCAATAGCTACCACAATAGTTGAACTACCATAACGTAAAGCAGCCTCCCTGATTATTTCGGGATGTAATACCGCAGCTGTATTAATCGATACCTTATCCGCTCCGGCTCTGAGTAAATGATGAATGTCTTCCAGTTTATTAATACCTCCTCCCACAGTAAAGGGAATAAAGATCTTTTCTGCTGTTTTTTCTACCAGCTTAATTAAAATATCTCTTTCTTCCCAGGAGGCAGTAATGTCCAGGAAAACTAATTCATCGGCCTGCTCCTTTTGGTAATAGGAAGCTAATTCAACTGGGTCACCTTCTTCACTTAGATTGATAAAATTAATACCTTTTACTACCCTGCCTTCTTTCACATCCAGGCAGGGGATAATTCTTTTGGCTAAGGGCATTATTTTCCTTTCCTATTATTAAAAATTTTAACAATTTCTTCTAAAATAAGATCACCTCGATAGAGAGCCTTTCCTATAATAACCCCTTCCAAACCCAGATCTTCCAGTTTCTGTAATTGGTATAAATCCTCTTTTCTTGAAATTCCTCCTGAGGCAATCACCTTCATTTTACCCTTCTCTAAGATATTCTTAATCAGCTTAATATTGGGTCCTTTTAACATCCCATCTCTCTCTATATCGGTAAGGATGATTCGCTGAAAACCAAGGTCTATTAAGTAGTCCATAAATTGTTCCACTGGCTGGGATACCTCTCTAACCCATCCCTGAATGGCAATACCACTATTTTTCACATCAACTCCTGCTATCAGTCGATTGCCAAATTTCCGGACCATCTCTTGAATTCTTGCCTGCTCCTGTTGTAATAAGAAAGTACCCATTACTACTCTGGAGACTCCCGCATCTAAATATTCCCTGATAGTAGCCTCATCCCGAATTCCCCCTCCCACCTGAATGGTAATATCTGTTTTTTCTAATATTCTTTTGATAACCGGCTGGTTAACTGGCTTACCCTCCCATGCCCCATTCAGGTCTACTACATGGAGCAGTTGAGCTCCTTCCTGCTGCCATCTCAAGGCCATAGCTACCGGATCTTCTGAAAAAATCTCTACCTCGGCCATCCTTCCCTGGCAGAGACGGACACACTGCTTATCTTTAATATCAATTGCCGGTATAATAAGCATGACATATCTCCCCAAAATTTTTTAGTAATTTTAAACCCTGAGCACTACT
>JAGPKD010000120.1 GCA_018054125.1 Candidatus Oleihabitans oleiphilus
TCTTTTTCATTAAAACTTATATTTTTCTCAGATAAATTCATATATAATTAATAACTCAATTCTTCCCTTTAGGGAATCCTTCCCCTGGACAACCCCTGAAAGAACTTCCGACTAGCAACTGTATTTATCGGAATTTCAAAAAATACGATACTACCAATTAATTCTTTTAAGCTCTAAAGAGAACATTTTCTTTATTAAATAAATGGGTTGCTGCTAAGAGAGCAAGTAAGGCAATAACGATATTACTTATCAGGGTGAATAAAATATGTGTCCCATCAACAGTCCCCATTAACAATTCCTTAAAGGTAAAACTATTATTCAAAATAGGGATAAAGAAAAGGGGGTCTGCTAATTCTATACCTTGACTTAAGGAAATCATACCCAAAAAAATAGCTACCATATAAATGGGAGTTACATAGCTAGAAGCTTCTCTGCTGTTACGGGCAAAAATACCTATTAAGATAAGTAGAGCACTGGCTAATCCTACCAGTGGAGCCAAAACCAGGAAAAACAAAAAAAATAAGGTCAAAGAAAAAGGTGCTTTTATCAATGATAACTCTCCCAGAGTATAGGCTGGAGTAAGAAAAGCAATACTCAACCCAATCAAACCAAGAATCATACTGGTGGCGGAAATGGTCATCACGGTAAGGTATTTCCCCATTACAATCTCCAGACGGCTGAGCTGGCTGACCAATAAGGTGGCCAGAGTTCCCCTTTCTTTTTCCCCAGCAGTAATATCTACAGCAGAATGCATGGCACCAATAAAAATAAGAATAATTAAAATGTAAGGCAGAATCATACCCAGCAGGGAACCTACTTTTTTCTCTTCTGCTGCCAGATCTATCCACTGCTCCGAAAGGGGTTGTATAAAATCGAGATCCAGACCTAACTGATTTAATCTACCCCGAATAATTTCCTGCCGATAAGAATCAAGCAAGGCAGTAACTCTCTTTCTGGCTAACTGGGAACGGGGTGCGGTCGAATCGTATTGCATAATAATCTCTGGATTTATTCTGTTATCACTATAATAATCTGGGTTGAAATCTTCAGGAATACTAATCAATAAATGGATTACCCCCTTGATTAAGGCCTCCTCTGGATTTTCCGGGGGTAACACTAATTTAATCTTTTCCTCTTTTCTCAAAATCTCAGCCAGCTGTGGTGCTTTCTCTGCTCCTGTTATAGTAACCAGGGAAGGTAAAGCTTCAGATTTATCCTGCCCCAGCATGGTAAAATAGCCAATTCCCAAAAAAAGAAGAGGATAAAACACCAGGGGTATTACTATCATGCTGATTAGTGCTCTACGGTCCCGAAAGGCACCCTGTATTTCTTTCCCATATAGTAAGCGAATATTCTTCCAGTTCATCATATACTATCCTCTACTTTAGTGTTAACCAGTTTAAAGAATATCTCCTCCAGATTCTCTCCTTGAAAATTTCTTTTTAAATCGGGTAATGTTCCGGAGGCCAAAAACTCACCATGATGAATAATAGCAATCTCATCACACAACTTCTCTGCCTCATGCATTTGATGGGTTGAGAAAATGATACATTTACCATTATTTCTGAACTCCTTTATATAGTCAATCACCACCTTAGCTGTTATAACATCCAATCCTACCGTAGGTTCATCAAAAATCAGGACCGGTGGGTTATGAATAATAGCCCGGGCAATAGATAACTTTTGCTTCATGCCAGTAGAAAGTTTATCAACTCTTACCTCCTGAAAACTATTCATATCCAGAGTTTGAAATATCTGGCTCATTCTTTTTTGAATTTCCTGCTCAGCTAAACCATTAATTCTGCCAAAAAACATGATAGTCTCTCGAGGAGTAAAACGATCATATAAGCCAGTCTCTCCAGAAAGAAAGCCAATACTTTGCCTTACTTTATGAGCTTCTTTTACCACCTGATATCCATTGACCAGAACTTCTCCACTGGTTGGCTTCAGTATAGTTGCCAGTATACGCAAGGTGGTAGTCTTACCAGCTCCATTGAGGCCTAAAAGTCCAAATATCTGACCTTTTTTACAATGAAAGCTAATATCATGGACTGCTTTAATTTTACCCCTTTTTTTATCATAAAAAATTTTGGTTAAATGATTGACTCTAATCACAGATGAATGACCTTTCTAAAAAATTTTCACAAAAGTAGAAAGTTTATATCAAGATAATCAGGGGAGGTATCCCCTGAAACCCCTCATCATCACCCTCACCTTACCTCTCCCTTCTAAGGGAGAGGGTTAGAATGAGGGGATTATGGTAACTGTCTTATATTCTATTTATATATATTCTTCTATATTTAATTTATAGTTTATAATTGATGGTTCTTAAAAATTTTTTCCTTTTTTCTATATCTTCCTCTTTTTCAACGCCCTTAGGGAGAAAACCATCAATGACTCCCAATATCCCACGTCCCTGTTCTGTTTCAGCCACCACCACCTCTACCGGGTTAGCAGTAGCACAAAATATATGACAGACTTCGGGGCATTGCTTGATGGCATTTAAAACATTAATAGGGAAGGCGTTTTCTATAAGAATAATAAAAGCATGACCAGCCCCAATTTCTTTGATATTAGAAATAGCCAATGATTTTAACTTATCATTATTTCCCTCAGCCCTAACAAGACAGGGCCCTGATGCCTCATTAAAGGCTAAACCAAATTTGATGCCCGGTACCGAGGTAACCAGAATTTCATAAAGATCTTCTGCAGTCTTAATAAAATGAGTCTGCCCCAGAATGATATTTACCTCTTCCGGGTAACTTAACTGGACTGTTTTAATCTCCATTTTTATTCTCCTTTTTTCCATTTTATTATTTTTCGTTCTTCCTTATATTCTACACATAAGTAAAACCAAGTTCTACCCTAATTTTCAAATCTGACCTTAAATTTTACCTTACTATTCCTATTTTTTAATTATAGTATTTTGCCAAAATCCTGATCTAACCTCCTTCCCCTCGAAGAGCGACTTTCTTTCACCCTCACCCTAATCCTCGCACTAAATTATAATTCCCTTAACCTTGGCCGAAATGATAAGATATTTAATCAGGGTCGAGGGTTATAAATTTGCTCCATATCTGTTATAATTTTTTTGATAATATAATTTAATTTAGATAGATTAATTAAGGAAGGATTTAATATTTAAGATGAATAATAGCCTTAGCCATAAAGATAATAACTTTAAAGCAGTATTTTTTGATTTTGGTGGTACCCTTATGGATGCCGAAAGTGATAAAATTGCCCATTATTACATGATGAAAGACCTAAAAAATATTTACCAGCTTCCTGCAACAGAAGAAGATTTGGTTAATCTCTATCATGAACAACTCTTCAATCTGGATATGACCTTAAAGGATACCTCGCATAATGGTAATTTTAACAATAATCAATTTAGAAAATTATATTTTCATTCCAAATCTGCCTTTCAATTACTTTTAAAAGAATACAATGTAAAGACTTCACCTTCCGATTTTCGTCTATTTCACAAAATTTATTACCAGAATCACTTAAAATATATTCGTTTAGTAGAGGGAGTCTGGGATGCTATTAGCCTGGTTAAGAACAGTGGTTGTCACTGTGGAATTATCAGCGATATAGACCTGGATTATCAACAGAAACAATTTCAGGCTTTAGGAATTAACGATGCTTTTCATTCCATCACCACCTCTGAGGAGGTGAAACATTATAAACCAAGCCCAGCAATTTTCAATGTTGCTTTACAGAAAGCCCACTGCCAGGGTAAGGAAGCCATAATGATCGGCGATTCCTATACTAAAGATATTATCGGTGGTAAGAATATGGGAATGACTACCATCTGGATTAACAATTATCAAAACCATCTGGATAAAAACATAGCTATGGCTGCCAATAAGGCTGATTACAGGGTTAGCCAGTTTAAAGAGGTTATTCCCATCTTAAATAAGCTTCTGTAAAACTTTTCTATTTTTTATTTTTAAAAGAGAACTGAGAAATGATGAAAATTGAAAATAAAAAATTTAATAGAAATAATCAATTTGCTTTGCCTTTCTGGAT
>JAGPKD010000121.1 GCA_018054125.1 Candidatus Oleihabitans oleiphilus
GTAAAGTGGAGGCAAATAAACTGGACCCCATTATTTATGTTCCTGAGCTAAGAGAAGATTATCAAAGAGGAAAATACTTAGGCCAGGGCTATGAATTGGGCAAAAGTATTATTTCTAGAAAGAAATAGCGCTTTTTTTATCAGTCTTAGTTCGATATTTCAAAAGGTAAATTCAGCATTCTTATAATAACCATTCTAGAGAAAAATAAAAACCTGCTGCGGATTTTAAGATACCCAATTTAGAATTACTGTCACCTAATAGGGAAACATAGGAAAATGAGGCAAGTATGTTTTCACTTATTTGGTAATCCAGGCCTATTATATTGCCCATACTCATATCCTGGAGACTTAAAATTGCAATATAAAATGGGCTGAAATCAGAATTACTAATTTCCTGATTGGCATGTAGATATAAATATAGTGAACAATCATCTCCTTTTTCCAGAGGAAGTCCATAAAAAAAGCCGCTGTTTAGATAAAGGTCAGCATCAGTGGTATAATCAGCACTTATTGCTGCTTGTAAATATGGCTTTTCCAATATTTTTTCCCCCTCACATTGCCAGGTCTCTGGAATAATATAAGCTAAATCCCCCCTTAGGGTAGCTCCTTCAATACCGGGAAAATCTCCCTGAAATTCCAAACCTATGACCTGTTTAGTAGGATAACCTAAGGCTATGGTCAGGGTATTTCCGGAAGGGTGTAAAGACATATCCAGGCTTAATGGGAAAGGATCCAGATAATATCCATGATAATAGCTGACTCCGGCATCAAAGGAGGAAAAAGTATGGTTCAATCGTAATCCCCAGATGATGTCTTTAGGTTGCTGATAGGAAAGTTCTAGAGAATCTATATTGATACCTTGAGTTTGATAGATAGGTCCATAAAGAGTCAGATAGGTTTGTTTTAAATATTGATCAGGATAGGGTATAGCCTTTAGCTGAGGCAGTAAAACTGCCTGTAGATAAGTTAAATTATTGATATAATAGGTAGCATTTATACCCAGTGTTCCTAATTTTCCCTGGTTATTTATTAAAGATAATAAGTCGGGGAGCATAGGATTGAAGTTATCCAGGGGACTGAAAAGATCAGCTGCTCCCCAGCTGGTGATAATTTTTCCAGCCTTAAGGTCTAAATTTTCTAAAACATTATAAGCATTGAGATAGAGTTCATTGGGGCCGGCTATTAGCGGTTTGGAATAATCATTATTGGTTATTCTAACTGCTAAATCTCCCTCTAAAAAAAGATCGTTGGCAACCTCTTTCCAATAGTCTAATTGGAAAGTAATAGTATGATCAATTTTTCCCTGCTCTAAGAGATAAGAACCTTGATATAGTAATTTCTGGGATGTTTCCAAGGCCCGTAGGGGATAAGAGATTCCCAGAAATAAAGATAAAGCAAATATGGTACCAATTAGGTAATTTAGACCCTTTGTTCTTTTCATAACATTTCCCCCGATTCTCTTACTATTAGTAATTATAATTATTATAATTTTGGTTTTTGCATCGTACGAATAGTGAAAAAGTCAGAAGGTAGTTCTAAGTCATATTCAATTTCCTTAATATTTATTATTGTTTGATGATTATCTATGATATTGGTCAATGCTATGTTCATGGGTATAATTTTATCCATCTCATCAAATTTTATTTCTTTTATTTCCAGTGTTTTTGTAAGCTGTTCATCTAAATTGTAGAATTCCACCTTTTCTACATAAAATTGTTCTTTATTAATATAAAGCACAAATTTACGGTAAGAGAGGTCTTCCTCAGCTGGAATTACCTCAATTAAAAATTGTGTTTCCGTCTCTTCGAGCAGTTCCTTTTGGTAATCTTCGCTTTGGTAATCAATGCTTAGGTCTTCATAGGAAAAGTCAGTACCCATAAAATTTTCTTGTTTAGATGAGCCAGCAATTCTTCTTGCTTTTTGATAGGCAGGCATATAAAGGTAGATTCTTTCTCCATTATCAGTGCTTAAAAGAGTAACTCTCTCTACTGACTTGGGTGATAAAAAACGGATAAGTATACTTATCAGGTTATTTTCTTCTTTTACAAACAAAATCATTTCTCTTTCTTCTATTTTATTGTTTTTATCGATAAGAATCATCTCTGCCTGCACTTTACTATTGGTATACTCTACCTGATTCTCTTTTACCTTATCGATAATCTCATCAACAGTTAGCTGAGTGGCAGCACAAAGCAATTGATTAATATTAAGCAGAAGAATTAATATTATAAGGATAATGGGATAATATTTATTTTTATTTAACATCTTTTCCCTCCTTAAATTTAGTATATTTTAGTAATAATGGTAATAACAATAAGGTATAGACTACACTAATTAGCATTACCCAACCGATTAGACCAGCAAATTCAGAAATCATCTTAATTTCTGATAGAGTTAAAACAAAGGCACCTGCAGCTACTGACAGAGAATTAAAAGCAATAGCACGGCCGGTGCTGGTTAAAGTAATTTTTATGGCTACTAATAGCTCTTTATTTTTAGCTAACTCTTGTTTACAACGATTGATAAAGTGAATGGTATAATCAATCCCGGCTCCAATGGCAATACTGGCTACCATCATCGTCCCTATGTTTAGAGAAATTTTTGCTATACCCATTATCCCAAAAGCAGTTAAAATGGTACAAATAATAGGAATCATAGCTATAAAACCAGTTAATAATGAACCAAATTGCCAGGTCATTAGGATGAAAACTATAATAAAAGCAGCCAGCATACTTTTAATCTGTCCTTGAAAGACACTATTATTAACTTCATTAATAATAACCGGAATACCGGTAAGGCGACCGGAAAAATGAATATCACCCTGGGTATCAGGTACATAGACATAATCATCAGTAAGATACCATAGATACTCAGCATTTTCCTCATTTAGCTTAGTATCTAGAATAGATTCAATTTCGGTTTGGGCATATCTAATTTTTTCTCGTTCCGCCACAATTAACAGAGAATCAGTAAGAATTTCTGTTAAATATTGGGCATCCTCCAGGGATAAATTAAGTTTTTGCGTTAAAATTGTTAAAAATTGATTTTCATGATAATAATGGGCTAGATATTCAAAGAGAATAGGTTGCAGGGCCTTAGTTGAGATACCAAGGTCTTCTAATTCTAAAGTTGATATTTGCAGGATTTCGGCTATGAATTCTTCTTGAGTAGAATAAAAGTACTCATTAGGGAGAGTAGCAATCTGCCTTAATTTTTTCTGTAACTCTTCTTCTTGCTGTAAATCTATTTTTAAACCATTGGCCTGCCAGGAAGAAATAATATTTTCTATAATATAAGAGAGGTAGGGCTCTTTTTCTGGAGATGGTAAAGAAGCTAAATCAATTGCACTGACGGTATGGGGAATAGTCTGGATAAATTTTTCTAACTCCTCTATGGACTTATTTAAAGCATTGGAGGTTAATTCTCGAGCACGGATTTGAATTATGGTAGACTGATTTTCATCAGCAAGCATGGAATTGATATAATCATTATCACCAGCAAGAAACCAGAGATTATCAATTTTGCTGGGATTTGCAGGGATAATTTTTTTATTTTCCATAGCAGCATTAAGTTGAGCTAAAAAAGTGGTAATAGAAGAGGGCTGGCTAAGAGAGGGAAGTTGGCTGGCATAATTTTGAATCATATCCATACTTCTTAAAATATAGGGATGTTTGACATTATCTGCTGTTACATAAATATAGAGGAAGTCCACTCCGCCCAATTTTTCCTTGAAATAATCCATAGTTTTGGTAATAGGATTATTTTCTCCTAATCGGCCTTCAATAGATGAATCAGGTTTTACCTGTAAGGCAAAAATACCAGAGATAGTAATGATGATGATAATAATTCCCAATATCCAATTCTTCTTAGAGAAAATTGATTGAGCAATAACTTTAAGTAGCCTGGTTATCAAGTCATTTGCTTCCAGGGAGAAATTAGGGGGTACTTTTTTGGGTATAAAAGTGTTGAAAAAGGCTCCTAAGAAAAAAATG